>NZ_CATXCO010000007.1:0-34436 GCF_958366745.1 uncultured Romboutsia sp. | reverse complement strand
GTTTGTTAGTTTCAATTCTATAAATTAACCTACTGTTTAATTTTCAAAGTTCTTATTTCCTTGTCCCGTTTTCTTAAGGACAAGTAATAATATACTATAGATTAAACAGTAGGTCAATACTTTTTTTAAAATATTTTTATATTTTTTTTCTACAATTGCTTTTCATATTCTTTTCTAAGTTTTTCAACAATCTTTTTCTCTATTCTAGATACTGTCATTTGAGATATTTCTAACTCTTTTGCTATTGTCGATTGAGTTTTGTCTAAGAAGAATCTATCTTTAAATATCTTAACTTCTAATTCATTTAAGCTTTCCATGAATTTATTTACAAAATCTTTTTGCTCTATATTGTTAAAGCTACTTTCCTCTTCCCCAATTTTATCTATAAGAGTGATATCTTTATCTTCTGAGTCATCATTGCTAGATGAATCTAAAGATATTGGCTGATAACCATAAGATGCTTCCATAGCCTCTAAAACTTCTTCTTCACTACAACCTATGTAATCAGCTATATCTTTTACCTTTGGATGAGTCTTATTTTCTTGCTCAAGTGCTACTTTAGCTTCACTTATTTTTTTGCTCAGCTCTTGAACTCTTCTTGGAACTCTTAAGGCCCATACTTTATCTCTAAAGTATTTCTTTATTTCACCTATTATTGTTGGTGTTGCAAAACTTGAAAATTCATACCCTTTTCCTATATCATATCTATCTATTGCATATATTAGTGCTAAAGATCCTACTTGATATAAATCTTCATATTCAACGCCTTTATTAATATACTTTTTAGCTAACAAGTTTACTAAATATAAATGTCTTTCAATAAGAATATTTCTAACATCCTTATTATCTTTATCTTTACTATATATCCTAAATAACTCTTTTGTATCTACATCTAGGTAATTTGTAGCATTAGCTACATTCTTCATTAAATATCAACTCCTAAATACTTAGTCATTTTTATTATTGTTCCTTGGTTGTCTTTTGATTCTATCTTCACATCATCCATTAGTGTTTGGATTATAAATAATCCTAATCCATTTTCTTTTGGTTGTGTTAAATCAGGTGTAGCTATTGATTCTACATCGTACCCTTTACCATTATCTTTTATTTCTATATCTAATCCATTTTCTAATATAGTATATGTTATACTTACGCTTTTATCATCACTATGCTTTATAGCATTAGTACAAGCTTCTGATACTGCTACTTTCATATCTTCTATATCATCTATTGAAAAACCTATCTTATTAGCTATACCTGAAGTAGTTAATCTTATTATACTTACAAAATCAGGATTAGCACTTATTTCCATTTTTATAGTTTCACAAGCCAAAGTCTATCCCTCCACTTTAAATATTTTATCTAGACCTGTTATAGTAAAAATCTTTTTTACGTTACTCTTTGGATTTATTATATATATTTCTTTATTATCCGTTTTTAGCTTCTTTAAAACACCTATCATAGCACCTAAGCCCGTAGAATCTATATAATCTAAGTTCTCAAGATTTATCTTCATATCTAATATTTTTTCGTCCGCTAAATTATGTAAATGCTCTTTTAGCTTATCTGCTGTTGATACATCTAACTCACCTTGAAGTGATACATCCCAAAAACCATTTTCGTTATTTAATTTAGAATCTATATTCATTGACATTCTAATTCCTCCTTATTGTTATCTCCTTTTTACAAATCTGAATACTTTCGTTATATTTGTAATCTTGCTTACCATACTAACTATTTCCTCTGTATATGTTGTTATTGATGCCACATTTTCTATAGTTTCATGTATATGTCTTTCATTGTAATCTATAATTTTATATACCTTTTCTACAACTTTATTAGTAGTATTTAATAATTTTCCTATATATACAGCTATAATTAAAGCTGAAGCCCCTATTAAAAATGCTCCTATCTGCCATCCCAAAGTATTCATTACTTATTATCTCCCTCGTCGCTAAATGTTCTACTTATCACAATTTCATCTTCAGATATATGTATATTGTCATCTTCTGCAAAGTTATCGTCTATAAATTCGTTTATTTTTTCTTTTACATCATCAAATGTTCCTTGTAAAACATCCTTTGGATTTTCTTTAATTTCATCTATTTTATTTTTTGCATCTCTTCTAAGTTCAGAACCTTTCTTAGGTGCAAAAAATAAACCAGCTATAAAACCTATTAGTGCTCCTAATAATAAAAAATTTCCACGCCTTTTACTCATAGTATTTTTCTCCTCTAAAATTAAATTATATTTATATTATAAAGTTAGCAAAAAGAATAGGATATAATCCTATTCTTCTTCCATCTTTATTTTTGAAATAGAAACTACATTGACTTCGTCATCAGTTTTCATTAACTTAACTCCACTAGTTACTCTTCCAAATAATGAAATTTCATTAACTCTTAATCTTATAAGTACACCATCAGAGTTTATTATCATCATTTCATCATCTTCATTTACCATTTCTGCTCCAACAAGTTTTCCTGTCTTTTCAGCTATGTTGTAAGTTTTTATTCCTTTTCCTGCTCTTATCTGAGTTCTATATTCATTTATATCTGTTCTTTTTCCAAATCCATTTTCACTAACTACTAATACATCAGTGCCTTCTTCGCATAAGCTCATAGATACAACTTTATCATCATTAGATAATGTTATACCCTTTACACCCATAGCGGATCTTCCCATTGATCTTATATCATTTTCATCAAATCTTATAGACATACCTTCTTTTGTTACTAAAAGCACATCTTTGTTTCCATCAGTTACTTTAACACCTATAAGTTCATCATCTTCTCTTAATCCTATAGCTATTAATCCAGCTTTATTTATGTTTTTAAACTCTTCACGGTCAGTTTTCTTAACTATACCATTCTTAGTAGCTAATAATAAGTATTTGTTGTCATCCTTTTCATCTATAGCTAATAGTGTAGCTATTTTTTCATTAGGACCTAATTGAAGTAAGTTTACAATAGCAGTTCCTTTTGCTTGTCTCTTACCTTCAGGTATTTCATAAGCATTTAATCTAAATACTCTACCTTTATTTGTAAAGAATAGTAATTTACTATGTGTAGTTGTACTTACTAGGTGTTTTACGAAATCTTCTTCTCTTGTGGTAAGAGCAGATATTCCTCTACCACCTCTTTTTTGACTCTTATAAGTATCTGCTGGAAGTCTCTTTATATATCCAAAATGAGTAAGAGTTATAGCTATTTCTTCGTCCTCTATAAGGTCTCTCATATCTATTTCGCCTTCAGCATGTCTTATTTCAGTTCTTCTTTCATCAGCATAATTTTCTTTTATTATAAGCATTTCTTCTTTTATTACGTTAAGAAGTAATCTTTCATTAGCTAATATTTCTTTTAATCTATTTATTTTCTTTATTAATTCTTCATACTCAGCTTCTATCTTATCTCTCTCTAATCCAGTAAGCCTTTGAAGTCTCATATCTAATATAGCTTGAGCTTGTATATCAGTTAATCCAAACTTCTCCATTAAACCAGACTTAGCTTCTTGAGTTGTTTTAGAAGCTCTTATTAAGCTTATAACTGCATCTATATTATCTAAGGCTATTCTTAATCCTTCTAATATATGTGCTCTTGCTTCAGCTTTATTTAATTCAAACTTAGTACGTCTAGTTACTACATCTTTTTGATGTTGTACATAATGGTATAGTATTTGCTTAAGATTTAATACTTTAGGTTGACCATTTACTAATGCAAGCATTATTACACTAAATGTTTCTTCCATTTGAGAATGCTTATATAAGTTATTTAATACTATATTAGCATTAACATCTCTCTTAAGTTCTATAACTATTCTCATTCCATTTCTGTTACTTTCATCTCTAAGGTCAGATATTCCTTCTACCTTTTTATCCTTAACTAATTCAGCTATTCTTTCAACTAACTTAGCTTTATTAACTTGATATGGTATTTCTGTTACTACTATTTGTTGTTTCCCTTTTGGTAATTCTTCTATTACCGCTCTAGCTCTAACTTTAACCTTACCTCTACCAGTTCTGTAAGCTTCAGCTATATTTTCTTTACCCATTATTATTGCTGAAGTTGGGAAGTCTGGACCTTTTACAAATTTCATTAAATCATCAACTGAACACTCTTCATTGTCTATTAAGTGTACAGTTGCATCTATTACTTCACCTAAATTGTGAGGTGGTATAGATGTTGCCATACCAACTGCTATCCCGTTAGAACCATTTACTAAAAGGTTAGGATATCTTGAAGGAAGTACTGCAGGTTCCTTTAACGATTCATCAAAGTTTGGTACAAAATCAACAGTTTCTTTATCTATATCTCTTAATAATTCAAGAGCTAATTTACTCATTCTTGCTTCAGTGTAACGCATTGCGGCTGGTGAATCACCATCTACTGAACCAAAGTTACCATGACCATCAACTAAAAGTCCTCTAGTTGAGAAATCTTGAGCCATTCTAACCATTGCTAAATAAACAGCACTATCTCCATGTGGGTGGTACTTCCCTAGAACGTCCCCAACTATACGGGCAGACTTTCTATATGGTTTATCTGGTGTTAAATTTAATTCACTCATTGAATATAATATTCTTCTATGAACTGGTTTTAGTCCATCTCTTACATCTGGAAGAGCTCTACCAACTATAACACTCATAGAATAGTCTATATAAGACTTTTTCATTTCTTCTGCTATTTCAATAGGGAGTATTCTATTATTTCCTTCCATTGATACTCATCCCCTTTCTATATATCTAAGTTTCTAACGTATGTTGCATTTTCTTCTATGAATTCTCTTCTTGGAGCAACTTTGTCACCCATAAGCATTGAGAATACTTCATCTGCAAGTACTGCATCTTCTATAGATACTTGTAATAAAGTTCTTTTCTCAGGATCCATTGTAGTATCCCATAATTGTTCAGCGTTCATCTCTCCAAGCCCTTTGTATCTTTGAAGCTCTACACCTTGTCTTCCGATCTCTTCTAATAAAGTATTTAGTTGTTCATCAGAGTAAACATAATATTCTTTCTTTTGCTTTTTAACTTTATATAGAGGTGGTTGAGCTATATATACTAGTCCATTTTCTATTAATGGTCTCATGTATCTAAAGAAGAACGTTAATAATAATGTTCTTATATGTGCTCCATCGACGTCGGCATCGGTCATGATAACTATTTTATGATATCTAGCTTTTTCTAAGTCAAAGTCGTTTCCAACTCCACAACCAAATGCAGTTATCATATTTTTAATTTCATCTGACGATAATATTTTATCTAATCTAGATTTTTCAACGTTTAATATCTTACCTCTTAATGGAAGTATCGCTTGTGTATGTCTATCTCTACCTTGTTTAGCAGAACCACCGGCAGAATCCCCCTCGACTAAGAATATTTCACTCTTAGAAGGATCTTTTTCAGCACAGTCAGCTAATTTCCCTGGTAATGAAGTACTTTCTAATACACTCTTTCTTCTAGTTAATTCTCTTGCTCTTTTAGCAGCTTCTCTTGCTCTTTGAGCTCTAAGACCTTTATCTACTATTATCCTAGCTGTAGTTGGATTTTCCTCTAAGAAAGCCCCTAACTCTTCTACTGTTACGCTATCTACTATACCTCTCATAACAGTATTTCCTAGTTTAGTCTTTGTTTGACCTTCAAATTGAGGTTCTGGAAGCTTAACTGATACTACAGTTGTAAGACCTTCTCTTATATCTTCACCTAATAAGTTTGGTTCATTTTCTTTTAAAAGCTTATTTCTCTTAGCATATTCATTTATTGTCTTTGTAAGAGCTGTCTTGAATCCTGCTAAGTGAGTACCACCTTCATGAGTATTTATATTATTAGCAAAAGAATATATGTTCTCTGAATAACCATCAGTATACTGCATAGCTAACTCAACAACATAGTCATCTACTTTTTTATCTATATAAACTATTTCATCATGAATTCCTGTTCTAGATTTATTTAAGTATTTTACGTATTCTACTAATCCTCCAGTGTAATGGAATTCTTTTTTCTTTTCTTGCCCTTCTCTCTTATCCTCAAATACTATTTTTATACCTTTATTTAAGAAAGATAATTCTCTAAGTCTATGCTCTAATGTATCAAATTTAAATTCAATTTCATCAAATATTGTAGCATCTGGCATAAAGCTTATAGTAGTTCCTGTATCCTTACATTCACCTACTATTTCAAGATCTGTTGTAGGCGTACCTAATTTATATGATTGTTTGTGTATCTTTCCATCTCTGCGAACTTCTGCTACAACCCATTCAGATAATGCATTCACTACAGAAACCCCAACTCCGTGAAGACCACCAGATACCTTGTATCCTCCTCCACCGAATTTACCTCCTGCATGAAGTACTGTTAAAACTGTCTCTAGTGTAGATTTTCCTGTTTTAGGATGTATCTCTACGGGTATACCTCTACCATTATCCTTTACTGTTATACTTCCATCTTTGTTTATTGCAACATATATTTCTGAACAATAACCTTGTAATGCTTCATCTATACTGTTGTCTACTACTTCATAAACTAAATGGTGTAAACCTCTAGGACCTGTTGAACCGATATACATACCTGGTCTTTTTCTAACGGCCTCTAATCCTTCTAGAACTTGTATCTGACTTGCACCGTATTCTTGTTTCATCTAGTTCCCTCCATTCTCTATATTAATAACTTGTCCCTTTTCAATCCTGAAAATGGTTGTATTACTTTTATTAAATATATTTATATGTGAAACTTCAGCGGTAGTTATAAACATTTGAACTACACTCAAGTTATCTATCAATAGTTTTTGTCTTGTTTCATCTAATTCACTAAATACGTCATCTAAAATTAGAATTGGGTATTCTCCAACTTCATTTTTTATAAGCTCTATTTCAGATAATTTTAATGAAATAGATGCAGTTCTTTGTTGCCCCTGCGATCCATAAAGTCTAACATCTAGCCCATTTACATATATATTTAAATCGTCCTTATGTAAACCATATCTAGTTGTTCTTACATCAATATCATGCTTTCTACTTGAAACAAGTTTATCTAAGAATTTATTATATATGCTATCAATAGTATCGTCATCATTTATATCAATCTGGCTTTTGTATGTAATTGATAATTCTTCAACTGAATTTGTCAATTTAAAATGCATATTTTTAGATATATCTGCTATTTTTTTTATAAAATCTCGCCTTAAAATATATAGATAACTTCCATATCTAGCTAAACTTTCATCATAAACATCTAATAATGCTTCATCTACATTATTAGCTTTTAGCAACTGATTTCTTTGAAAAAGCACTTTATTATAATTAGTAAGATAATTATAATATTTAGGCATAATTTGACTAATTTCTTTGTCAATAAAAGATCTTCTTTCCTTTGGACCTTCTTTAACTAATCTAAGATCTTCTGGTGAAAATATCACCACGTTTAAATTTCCAAGTAATTCATGAATCTTTTGTATATGAATTTTATTTACTTTTATACCCTTTTTATTTTTTCCAATTGCTATCTCTATTAGACCATCTGTATGTTCTTTCGAAAAACTACCACCCACATACAAATTTTCAGTATCAAATTTTATAATTTCTTTATCCCTACTAGTTCTAAATGATTTCCCAAAAGATAACATATATATAGATTCTACTATATTAGTCTTCCCTTGACCATTTTTTCCTAAAAGAAGATTAACTTTTTTATTAAATTCTAAATATAAATTATTATAGTTTCTAAAATTCACTAATTGTAAACTATTTAGTCGCATAAAAGGCTCTCCTTTTTACACTACTTTTATTTTCTGTCCTTCAACTTCTACTATATCTTGAGGTTTTAATTTTCTACCTCTTCTCATTTCAACTTCGCCATTAACCTTAACTAGACCTTCTAATATTAAAAATTTAGCATGTCCACCTGTAGACACAGCATCTGCTAACTTAAGAAGTTGATCTAATTTTATATATTCTGAATCTATATTTATTTCAATCATCAATGAATTCCTCCTATTAATAAGATTTTTGATATTTATAAAACATCACATTAAATATATATTATATCACAAAATTAGCTACAAAAACCCAACTTTATTAGTTGGGTTTTATGCTTAAACTATATATTAGATGATATTCTTACAGGAAGTAGTAAATAAGTATACTTAACGTCATCAGCAGGTCTTATTATACATGGATTTATATTTGTAGTGAATTCTATAAAGATTTCCTCACTATCTATATTTTTTAATCCTTCTAAGAAATATCTAGAGTTAAATGCTATATCTAAGTATTCACCAGTTAACTCTAAATTAACTTCTTCATATACATTTCCTTTATCAGTATTTGAAGTAATTGCCATAACATTATCTCTTATTGATAACTTTATTAAGTTATTTTTCTCAGATTGTGACAATAATGATGCTCTTTCTATACTATTTAAAAGTTCTTTAGTTTTTAACTTTACTTTTGAATTATATTCTCTTGGTAATAATTTTTTATAATCTATGAAGTCACCTTCAAGAAGTCTAGTTATTATTTTAGTGTCATTTATGATAAATATTGCATTTTTTTCATCGAATCCAACTTTTACATCTTCTTCTGAAGATAATAAACTATTTACATCATTTAATGCCTTTCCTGGAATTATGACCTTAGCATTATTTGTTATATTATCAATCTTGCAACTTCTAACTGCTAGTCTATATCCATCAATAGCAACTAAACTTATATCTCCATCTACTATTTCTAAAAGTTCTCCCATTAATATAGGTTTTGTTTGATCTTGAGATATAGCAAATACTGTTTGCTTTATCATATTTTTTAATAAATCTTGAGGTATATTATATAAATCTTCTTCATTAACTTCAGGAAGTCTTGGATATTCTTTTGCAGAATCTCCTTTTATCTTAAATCTTGAATTTAAACAATTTATATATACATTATTTTCAGCATCTGTTTCTATTTCAACAAATGAATCAGGTAACTTTCTAATGATATCCCCAAAAAGTCTAGCATTTACTACAATTTCTCCCTCTTCAATAACTTCAGCTTGTGTATAAGTTTCTATTCCGATTTCTAAATCATATCCAGTTAGCTTTAATTGTCCATCTTTAGCTGATAATAAAATACCCTTTAAAAGCTCTAAAGTTGTTTTTCCATTAATAGCTTTTTGAGAAATACCTATTTTATTAGCTAAAAGTTTTTGATTACAAATTATCTTCAATGTGGATAACCTCCTTGTCGAATTTATATAAAAAAATAAATAAAAATATTAGTAGTAATAGTAGTAAGTGTTGTTGATAATGTTAATAAGTATCTATGTCTAAATAAATTCAAAGATATCAACATGTGTACAAAATGTTAATATCTTTGTTATTTTTTATATAATATTGTGTTAATAAAATTTAGACAAAAAAACTATAAACATTACATCAACATCATATCCACAAGTAAATGTTTATAAATTATCCCTTTAAATCTAAAATTATTTTCTCTATTTTAGATTTAATTTCCTCATTTACTTGTATATCTTTAACTATCTTATCGTGGGCATGAATAACAGTTGTATGATCTCTGCCTCCAAATTCTTCACCTATTTTAGGAAGTGATAAATCTGTAAGTTCACGAGATAAATACATAGCTATTTGTCTTGGATAAGCTATCGATCTTGTTCTTTTTTTAGAATTGAAGTCTTCCATTTTTATATTAAATACAGAAGCTACTTTTTCTTTTATTCTATTTACAGTAATTTCTTCATTTTTAGTAGTAGTTATTATATCTTTTAGTGCTTCTACAGCAAGATCAAAAGATATTGTTCTATTAGTAAGAGATGAATATGCAATTACTCTTGTTAAAGCACCTTCTAATTCTCTTATGTTAGATTTTATATTTTTAGCTATATAATTAGTTACCTCATTTGAAACCTCTATGTTTTCCATTTGAGCTTTTTTTCTAAGTATAGCTATTCTAGTTTCAAAGTCTGGTGCTTGAATGTCTGTTATAAGCCCCATTTCAAATCTAGATCTTAATCTGTCTTCTAATGTAGGAATCTCTTTTGGAGGTCTATCACTAGAAATAATTATTTGCTTATTAGCCTCATGTAATGAGTTAAAAGTATGGAAAAACTCTTCTTGAGTTCTTTCTTTTCCTGCAATGAATTGAATATCATCTATAAGAAGTATATCTACATTTCTATATTTATTTCTAAACTCTTCATTTCTATCATCTTTTATAGAGTTTATAAGTTCATTGGTAAATTTTTCAGATGAAACATAAACAACCTTAGCATCCTTTTTTTGAGTTATTATATGATGACCTATCGCATGCATTAAGTGAGTTTTTCCTAATCCAACACCTCCATATAGGAATAAAGGATTATATGCTCTAGCAGGAGATTCAGCAACAGCAACGCATGCAGCATGAGCAAATCTATTACTATTACCGATTACGAAAGTATCAAAAGTATATTTAGGATTTAGATTTGGATAATTTTTTTGAGGTATATTAGAAGATTTTGGCTCTTCTTCTAAACCTTCAACATATTTTTCATCTAAAACAAATTTAACTTTATACTTTTTTAATGAAAGTTGATTTATTGAACTTTCAATTAGATTTAAATATCTATCCTCTAAAATACCTTTAGTAAAATCATTAGGAACTAAAAGTATTAATTCATTCATATGTATTTTTAAAGGTATTATTTGCTTAAAAAAAGCATTAAAACTAGGTGGAGATAGCTCACCTTTTATTAATTGTAGTGTTTTGTCCCATAAAGAAACTATATCCATAGTATGAACCTCCGCATAGAATAATTGACATTTTCCACAATGTTATTAACAAAAACTAATGAAATCTATATAAATTTTATAAATAAGAATATTTATGGATAATTGTGTGGATAAAATATAATAATGGTAATTATTCTTGTAAAAGCAAAAAGTTATAAACAATATGTATATAAAGTTATAAATAGCAAAAATATATAAAGAAAACACTTTATAACTAAATTATTGTCAGTTAACTAATAAGTTATACACATTTATATCCACAGTTTGTGTATAACGTTGATAAGTTAATAAATTTTATTAATATTATACACAAGTATATCTATAATATCAGAATAAACGTCAAACTTCAATAATTTGCAACTAATTTATCCACAATATTCACCATATGTTGATAAATATATATACATACATCAATAGAGTTTCTAATAATAAAATCTTTATACTATATAAAAGATGTGAATAACACTTATACTAAAAGTCTTAAATTGTAATAATATAATGAGAGTAAAATAGTTATTTATGACTTCCAAAAACTCGTTGACAACATATATAAAAGCATTTATAATTGTATGTGTTATGTTTACTTTGAGGGTAAAGTTATTATTTTTATAAACGGAAAACAAATCTGAAAGGCGGTGTAATACGATGAAAAGAACTTATCAGCCAAAGAAAAGACAAAGAAAGAAAGAACATGGTTTCAGAAAGAGAATGAAGACGTCTAACGGAAGAAACGTGTTAAAGAGAAGAAGAGCTAAAGGAAGAAATAGATTAACTCATTAATAATTAAAAAGGCCGCTATTAAGTGGCCTTTTTGTGTAGAAAATATAATTAACAGCTGTGTTTATGGAGGTTTTAATATGGACTTCAAAAGAACCCAAGGTTTAAAAAAAGACTCTGATTTTAGAAAAGTATACAAACACGGCAAATCTTTTGCGAATAGAAACTTAGTAATGTATATACTAGATAATAAATCAGACTCTACTAGAGTAGGGATTTCAGTTTCTAAAAAAGTAGGAAATGCTATTAATAGAAATAAAATAAGAAGAAGAATAAAAGAATCATATAGATTAAATATCGATGCAAACGTTAAATATGGATATGATATTGTATTTATAGCTAGAGTTGCAATAAAAGAAGCTGATTATAAGGATATAGAAAAATCTATGACTCATCTTATAAGAAAAGCAGGATTAATATAAGTCTATATTTTTTTGCTTGGAGGTCTATATTTTGAAAAAAAAATATTATATATTAAAGGAAATTAATAGGTATTTATCGAAGTTACTTATTTACTTAGTTAGATTTTACCAAAAATTTATATCTCCTTTAAAAGGGCCGACTTGTAGATTTTATCCTACTTGTTCTCAGTATTCAATTGAAGCAATTAGAAAATATGGAGCGTTAAAAGGGATATATTTAACAATAAGACGATTATTAAAGTGTCATCCTTTTCATCCAGGAGGATATGACCCACTTAAATAAAACAACACATACTTTGGGAGGTATAGAAAGTGAACATTATAAGTAATGCACTAGGACATGTCCTAAGAATAATATTTGAACTTGTTCAAAACTATGGACTTTCAATAATATTATTCACGATAGTAGTAAAAGTATTATTACTACCACTTACAATTAAGCAAACAAAATCTACAAAGGCAATGCAAGATATACAGCCTAAGATACTAGAAATACAAACTAAATATAAAGATAAACCTGAAAAGCAACAACAAGAAATAATGAAGATATACACAGAAGCTAAAATTAATCCATTAGCAGGATGTTTACCTTTATTAATACAAATGCCTATATTAATCGCACTATTCTCTGTATTAAGAGAACCTGTTACATATGGAGTTTTTGTAGATCAAGCTCAATTTGCAACTGCAGCAAAAGGGTTTTTATGGATAAAAGATTTAACTACGCCAGATGTTATATTAGCTGTATTATCAGGAGCAACTACATTTTTAATGCAAACATTAATGATGCCTAAGGATCAGCAACAAGGTTCTATGAAGATGATGACTTATGTTATGTCAGCTATGATGTTATTCTGGGGATTCTCTTTCCCAGCAGGTCTTACATTATACTGGACAATAGGTAACGTGTTTGCAATAGCACAACACTATTTAATAATGAATCCTTTAAGAGCTAAACTGGCTGTTTCTAAGGAGGAAGTAGTAGATGAAAAGCCTAGAAATAAGAAGTAAAAGTAAAGAAGAAGCTATAAGTAAAGCGATCGAAAAACTAAATGTTAAATTAGACGATTTAGAAATTGAAGTATTAGAAAATCCTACAAAAGGTTTTTTAGGATTTTTAGGTGCTAAAGATGGACTTTATAAATTTACTGTTATAGAACAAGAAACAGAAATAGATATAGCTAAGGCATTTATTGAAAATATACTTAAAAACTCTAAAGTAGATGCAGATTTAAGTGTTAATCAAGAAGGAAATCTTATAAAAGTTGATATAAGAGGTAAAGAAGCAGCGTCTTTAATTGGTAGAAGAGGTGAAACTTTAGATTCTATACAATTATTAACAGGACTTGCTCTTAATAAAATAAATAAAAACTCTAATATGAGAGTTCTTGTAGACATAGAAAATTATAGAGCTAAGAGAGAAGAATCTTTAATTAGATATGCACACAAAGTAGCTAGAGAAGTAGCTAAAACAAAGAGAACTAAGAAGCTTGACTATATGAATCCTTATGAAAGAAGAATAATACATTCAGCTCTTCAAAATGATAAGTATGTAAGTACTTATAGTGAAGGAACAGATCCATATAGAAGATTAGTAATAGAATATATAAAATAAAATTAACCTCCTAGGTAATAGGGGGTTTTATTTTTGCAATTTATTTTATATAATGTTAAGATTAAGGAAACAATTAAAAGTAACGAAAAGGATAAAATTTATATTAAGAGGTGAATGATTTGTTTATAGATGATACTATAGCAGCAATTGCTACAGCACCAGGAGAAGGTGGAATAGGAATAATCAGAATTAGTGGAGAAAAATCACTACAAGTAGCCCAATCAATCTTTAAATCTAAATCAGGAAAAATGATAAAAGATTATAATGCGAGAACATTGATATATGGGACAGTAGTTGATAATGAAAAGGTAATAGATGAAGTATTAGTGGCTTATATGAAAGGTCCAAATTCATACACTGCAGAAGATGTAATAGAAATAAATTGCCACGGTGGATTTATTTCAGTAAAAAAAATATTAGAACTTATATTATCTAAAGGTGTAAGATTAGCTGAAGCAGGAGAATTTACAAAGAGAGCTTTCTTAAATGGTAGAATAGATTTATCTCAAGCTGAAGCTATCATAGATGTTATAAAATCAAAAACGGATATGGCTCATGAAGTAGCTCAAAGTCAATTAGAAGGAAGTTTAGCTAAAAAAATCAAAGATTTAAGAATGAATGTTACGGAAGTTTTAGCTCACTTAGAAGTTTCTATAGATTTTGCAGAAGAAGATGTAGAAGAAATCACATATCAAACACTTGAAGAAAAAGCTCTTGAGCTTAGAAATGAAATCAAAAAACTTTACGATACGGCTGAAAGTGGTAAAATACTTAGAGATGGTTTAAAAACTGTAATAGTAGGTAAGCCTAATGTAGGAAAGTCATCTTTATTAAACTCTATATTAGGAGAAAATAGAGCTATAGTAACGGATATAGCAGGTACAACTAGAGATGTTATTGAAGAATTCGTTAATATAAAAGGTATACCTCTAAAAATAGTTGATACTGCAGGTATAAGAGAAACAGAAGATGTAGTTGAAAAAATAGGGGTAGAAAAATCTAGAGAATCTTTCAGTACAGCTGACTTAGTTATAATGGTACTTGATGCATCTAGAAAACTATCTGAAGAAGATATGGAAATTTTAGAAAGTCTTAAAAATAAGAAGACTATAGTTTTATTAAATAAAATGGACTTAGAACCTCAAATAGAATTAGAGAAAATCGAAGAATTTGTTAATAGTGAAGATATAATAAAAATATCAGCTTTAAAGCATCAAGGAATAGAAGAATTACAAGATAAAATAGAAGCAATGGTTTATCATGGAAGTGTAAAAAATTCTTCTAACTTAATGATAACTAATTCAAGACATAAAGATGCTTTATTTAAAGCATATGAATCTATAAATGATGCAATAAGTGCAATTGAGCAGAGAATGCCATATGATTTTATAGAAGTTGATTTTAAAAATATATGGGATTATTTAGGATATATAAACGGAGATACAGTAAGAGAAGATTTATTAGATACAATATTTGCAAACTTCTGTATAGGTAAATAAATATAAAAAAGAACGTTATGTTTTGCGTGAAACATAACGTAAAACAGAAAGGAGATCCATATGAAACAGTTTGAAGCAGGGAAATATGACGTAATAGTAGTTGGAGCAGGACATGCTGGTTGTGAAGCGGCTCTTGCTACAGCAAGAATGGGTCATAAGACATTAGTAGTTACTATGTCTTTAGATTCAATAGCTTTAATGCCTTGTAATCCATCTATAGGTGGAACAGGAAAAGGACAATTAGTAAAAGAGATAGATGCTTTAGGTGGGCAAATGGGTATAAATGCAGATAAAACACTTATACAAAGTAGAATGTTAAATACTGCTAAAGGTCCAGCTGTTCATTCTTTAAGAGGACAAGCAGATAAATATAAATATCACACAGAAATGAAGAAAACTTTAGAAGACAATCCTAATATAGATATAGTTATGGATGAGGTAGTTGATATATTACATGAAGGACAAGTTGTTACAGGTGTAGTTACTAAGTTAGGATGTAAATATGAAGCTAAAGCAGTTATATTAGCAACTGGAGTTTACTTAAATTCTAAAATATTTATAGGAGAGTTAACTATAAATGAAGGTCCTAATGCATTAGCATATTCTAAACATCTTACAGAGAGATTAGTTGATTTAGGATTAAATATGAGAAGATTTAAAACGGGAACTCCTGCAAGAATCCATAGAGATAGTATAGACTTCTCGGAAATGTCTATACAAGAAGGAGATAAAAAGATTACTCCATTCTCATTCTTAACAGATAATATAGGAATAAAACAAGAACCTTGTTATTTAACGAGAACGAACTTAAAAACACATGAAATAATAATGAACAACTTAGAAAGAACAGCTATGTATAGTGGTCAGGCAGATAGTACGGGAGCTAGATATTGTCCATCGATAGAAGATAAAGTTGTAAGATTTAGTGATAAAGAATCACATCAAATATTTATAGAGCCAGAAGGTTTAGATACAAAGGAAATGTACATTCAAGGAATATCAACAAGTTTACCTTATGAAGTTCAACTTGAAATGTACAAAAGTGTAAAAGGTCTTGAAAATGCTAAAATAATGAGACCAGCTTATGCTATAGAGTATGATTGTATAGATCCAACTCAATTAAAAATAAGTCTTGAAATAAAAGGAGTTGAAAACTTATTCAGTGCTGGACAGTTCAATGGAACATCTGGATATGAAGAAGCAGCAGCTCAAGGACTTATAGCGGGTATAAATGCAGCTCATAAAATAGAAGGAAAAGAGCCTTTTGTACTTGATAGATCAGAAGCGTATATAGGTGTATTAATAGATGACTTAGTTACAAAAGGAACTAATGAACCATATAGAATGATGACTTCAAGATCAGAGTATAGATTATATCTAAGACAAGATAATGCTGATATGAGACTTACTCAAAGAGGATATGATATAGGTTTAGTTTCAGAAGAAAGATATCAAAGATACCTTAAAAAGAAAGCTGAAGTAGAACAAGAATTAGAAAGATTAAAAACAGAAAGAGTAACTCCTAAAGAAGTAAATCATTTATTAAATGAAATGGGAGCATCAGAAATAAAAGTAGGTTTATCTTTATATGAATTCTTAAAGCGTCCAGAAGTAACTTATGAGTTAATAGAGGCTATAGGTAAAGGTGCTGGAGAAGATGTATCTGATGAAGTTAAAGAACAATGCGTAATAATGACGAAATATGAAGGATATATAGAAAAGCAATTAAAACAAATAGATCAATTTAAAAAGCTTGAAAATAAGAGATTACCAGAAGTAATAGACTATTTATCAATAGATGGACTTAGAATAGAAGCAAGACAAAAGCTAGATGCAATAAGACCTATATCTATAGGACAGGCATCTCGTATCTCTGGAGTTTCACCTGCAGATATATCAGTACTTCTTATATACTTAGAACAAATGAGAAGATCTAGAGGAGGAAAAGATGAGCAATAGAGATATATTAAAGAATGGTCTTAAAAATTTAGGAATATCAGTAGACGACAAAATGTTAAATGATTTTAATATTTACAGGGAAATATTAGTCGATTGGAATCAGAAAATGAATCTTACTGGAATAGAAGATGAAAAAGAAGTGTATATAAAGCACTTCTTAGATTCTGTTTCAGCAGTAACTAACGGATATATAAAAGATGGAGTATCTATTATAGATGTAGGTACTGGAGCAGGATTTCCAGGATTACCTTTAAGAATCTGCTTAAGAAATATAGAATTAACATTATTAGACTCATTAAATAAGAGAATCAACTTCTTACAAGAAGTAAGTAAACAAGTAGGAATAGATAATATAGAGTTTATACATGGTAGAGCTGAGGATTTTGGTAAGCTAGAAGAATACAGAGAAAAATATGATATAGCTACTGCAAGAGCTGTTGCAGGACTACCTATTTTAATGGAGTTTTGTGTTCCATTTGTTAAAGTAGGTGGATACTTTGTGTGCTTAAAAGGTCCAAACGCAAACTTAGAGTTAGAGGAATCAAAAGCAGCTATGGATGTTTTAGGGGTTGAATTTATAGAAAAAATAAATATCGAATTACCTGAATCTGACTTAAATCATAATATATTAGTATTCAAAAAAGTAAAAAATACGCCAGATAAGTACCCAAGAAAAGCGGGAAAACCAGCGAAAAGTCCGATAAAATAAATATTTTATTTTAGAAATATATAAAATTATGTTAAAAATAAAATAAAATAGAAGGATTATATAAGTATTGTGAAGAAATGTTATTTATATATCTAATGAAGGATTAAAATGAAGTATTAATTTGTAAAGAATTAAATTAAAATATATTTATTCTAAATGAGAGAGGTATGTTATGGAAGATAAAAAAGTTATGGAGATACCTATAGAAAATATAGTCCCTAATCCATATCAACCAAGAAAGGTATTTTCACAAGCAGCTTTAGAAGAGCTAAGCAATTCTATAAAAGTTTATGGAATACTTCAACCAATAACAGTTAGACAAAAAGATGATAAGTATGAATTAATTGCGGGGGAAAGAAGATTTAGGGCAGCAAAATTAGCGAACCTTCAAGCTGTTCCAGCTATCATAAATAACATGTCGGATGAATCATCTGCAGTGCTAGCTTTATTAGAAAATTTACAAAGAGAAGATTTAAATTTTATAGAAGAAGCAATGGGTTATGAAAACCTAATAAAAGAACATGAATTTACGCAACAACAGTTAGCTGAGAAATTAGGTAAAAATCAATCTACTATAGCGAATAAGCTAAGAATACTTAGGTTACCAAATAGCGTAAAAATAAAGTTAGTAGAAAATAACCTAACAGAAAGACATGCAAGAGCTCTTCTTAAACTACCAACAGAAGAATTAATTAATGAAGTTCTTGATAAGGTAATAAAAAATGAATTAACTGTAAAGAAAACAGAAAAGATGATAAAGAATCTTTTAGAGGAGCTTGAAAGCCCTCAAGATTCAGATAAAAAACAAAATATAAAGGGAACTATGGGCATAAGAATATATTTAAACACGATGAAGCAAGCCTTTGATGCAATAATTGGTACAGGAATCGAAGCTAAATATAATGAAGTAGATAAAGGCGATTATATGGAAGTTGTCGTAAAGATTCCTAAAAAATAAAAGGGTTACTGCTTTGCAGTAATCTTTTTTTAAAAGATTACGGGGGGAAAAGTCAAAATGGGTAAAGTAATAGCAGTATTTAATCAAAAGGGAGGAGTAGGGAAAACTACTACAAATGTAAACCTAACTGCAAGTTTAGGAGCAATGGGAAAAAAAATATTAGTATTAGATTTAGATCCACAGGGAAATACAACTAGTGGATATGGTATAGATAAACAGTCAGTTGACGGAACTATATATGATGTCATAATAGATGGTGTGGATATAAATGAAACAATATTAAACACTGAATTTGAAAATATTGATATAGTAGCATCAGATACAGATTTAGCGGGGTGCGAAATAGAGCTTACATCAAGAGAAAGTAGAGAGTACATATTAAAAAACTCTATAGATAAAGTAAGAGATAATTATGATTATATATTTATAGATTGTCCTCCGTCATTAGGGATGTTAACTATAAATAGTTTAACTGCAGTAGACAGTGTTTTAATACCTATACAATGTGAATACTATGCACTAGAAGGTGTTAGTCAGCTTATGGGTACTATAAAGTTAGTAAAATCTAGACTAAATCCAAACCTAGATATACAAGGAGTTGTATTAAGTATGTTTGATGGAAGAGCTAACTTGTCAATTCAAGTAGTAGATGAAGTCAAAAGATACTTTAAAGGAAGTGTATATACGACGCTAATACCAAGAAATGTTAGATTAGCAGAAGCACCTAGTCATGGTAAACCAGTAATTTATTATGATTCAAAGTGCAAGGGTGCAGTAGCATATATGGAACTAGCAGAAGAATTTATAGATTTAGAGGAGGATATAATATAATATGGAGAATAAAGCGACAAAAAGAACTAATAGATTAGGAAGAGGTCTTAGTGCATTAATACCTGATATTAGTACAGAAATAGATAAAAAAGATATAATAACGATAGATTTAAAAAATATATATCCAAATCAAGATCAACCTAGAAGAGTATTTGATGAAGAAAAAATAAAGATACTAAGTGAATCGATAAAGAATTACGGAGTATTACAACCAATAGTGTTAAAACCTGATGATAAAGGTAAATATATGATAATAGCAGGAGAAAGAAGATATAGAGCATCTAAGCTAGCTCGTAAAAGTGATATACCTGCAGTTATAAAAGATATACCTATGAAAGATATAATGGAAATAGCACTTATAGAAAACTTACAAAGAGAAGAGTTAAACCCGATAGAAGAAGCATTAGCTTATAGAAGTTTAATAAAAAATTATGAAGTTACTCAAGAAGAAATATCAGAAGCTGTAGGAAAAAGTAGACCGCATATAACAAATACATTAAGATTATTAAATCTTCCGCAAAAAATAATGGATATGATAGACCAAGGTCAAATAACTGCAGGACATGGTAAAGCATTACTTAGAGTAAATGATGAAAATCTTCAATTAGAATTAGCAAATAAAGTTATAGCTGAAGAGCTTTCAGTTAGAGCAACAGAAGCTTTAGCTAAGAAAATATGTGAGGATAATATTAAAGAAGTTCCTAAAAAATCAAAAGAAAAAGATGTATTTATTGTTGATGTAGAAGAGAAACTAAGAAATATATTTGGAACTAAGGTAAATATATCTAAAGGAAAGAAAAAAGGTAAAATAGAAATAGAATACTATAATGAAGATGATTTAAATAATATAGTATCTATGCTTCTTGAGGACAATTAAGACAAGGAAAGGAATCATAATATGATTTATTTAGATAATGCAGCAACGACATTTCCTAAGCCAGAAGCTGTATATGATGCTATGATGGATTGTATGAAAAATTACTGTGCAAATCCTGGTAGAGCTGGACATAAGCTAGCTATGAAAGCAGCTAGAGAAATATATGATACAAGAGAAAATATAGCTAAACTATTTAATATAGATAATCCTATGAATATAGTATTTACTAACAATGCTACAGAGTCGTTAAATTTAGCTATAAAAGGGGTTGTGAATGCAGGAGACCATATAATAACTACTAGTATGGAACATAATTCTGTAATAAGACCGATAAAAGCTCTTGAAAAATTAGGCATAGAAAATACTATAGTACAATGTGATAAAGATGGATTTTTAAATATAAAGGACTTAGAAGAAGCAATAAGACCGAATACTAAGTTAATAGTAACAACACATGCATCAAATGTATGTGGAACATTAGTAGATATAAAATCAGTATCAGATATTGCAAAATCTCATAATATATTATACTTAGTAGATGCTTCTCAAACAGCAGGTGTATATAATATAGACTTAAAAGAAATTTCTGCAGATATGTTAGCAGCACCTGGACATAAAGGATTATTAGGTCCACAGGGAACAGGAATTTTATACATAAGAGAAGGATTAAACTTAAATATATTAAAAGAGGGTGGAACAGGAAGTAAATCTGAAGATTTATTCCAACCAGAACTTATTCCAGATAAATATGAATCGGGAACACATAATACTCCTGGGATAGTGGGATTAAATGAAGGAGTTAAGTTTATATTTAAAGAAGGTATAAACAAAATAAAAGAGCATGAAGAAGAATTATGTAGATACATGCTAGAACGATTAGAAGAAATACCAAATATAAAAATTTATGGTCCTAAAGATGCAACTAAAAGAGCAGCTGTTATAACTATAAATATAGGAAATATGGACTCTGGTGAAATAACATTCTTACTAGATAGCGAATATGATATAGCCACTAGATCAGGAATACATTGTGCTCCTTTAGCTCATAAAACACTAGGAACACTTGAACAAGGTGCCGTAAGATTTAGTATAGGATATTTTAATACTAAAGAAGAAATAGATAAAGCAATAGAGGCACTAAAGGAAATATCTAAAAATAATTAAATAGAATAATAGGGATTATCTTAATTAAATTATTAATATATAATTTTGATTTGAGATAATCCTTTTTTGCAGGATGAAATATAAATTTAAATCAATAAAAAAGCTAGTTCAAAAGCAATATGCAAACTAAAATAGTATAAATACACTAAATAAACAGTATAAATTAAAATGAAATGTAAAATTTAGAAATAAAGTATGTTATACTTATGAAAATATAAAAAATATATTTAAATTTTTTGTAGAAACGAACATTATTTAATCGAATAAGAAAATACTTTGAAAATATATAGTGTTTTTAGAATAAATATAAGTTATAATTGAATTGTAAGAAAATGATTTCATGGGGGGAGTAGTATGAATATTTTAAGTTTAGGAGAAAAGATAAAAAAGTTAAGAAAAGAAAAAAATATGACGTTAAAAGAATTAGCAGGGGATAGAATTACTGCAGCCCAAATAAGTCATATAGAGAGGGATAAATCGCACACTAGTCGTGAATTACTAGAATACTTAGCGAGTCAACTAGATGTAAGTGTGGATTATTTATTAGAGACTAAAGAGATGCAGTCTAAAAAGTTAACAGATAACCTAATACTTCAAGGTGAGATTTTAATTAAATGTAATGATCTAGAAAAAGCAGAAGATCAATTAAATGAAGCAATTAAAATATGTGATGAATATAAAGTTTTAGACAATTATGCAACATGCAATTTCTTACTAGCAGATATAAATTTTAAAAAAGGTAAGTATAGTGAATCAGTTATGGGTTATGAAAAAGCACTATATTACTTTATAAAAAATAACGATAAAGATAAACTGTATAAATGTTATCTAAATATAGGTAAAATTTATATGATAGAAGAGTTTTATAAAGGAGCAATACTTCAATTTGAATTTTCAGAGGGCATATTAAATGAAATACAAGTTGAAGATGTAGATATATATAAGGATTTATATAGTAAAATGGCATATTGCTATATAAAACTAGATAACAATGAGAAGTCTTTAGATTATATAAATAAAATGGATGAAATAGATATAAAAAACAATCTAGAAGAAGAATTAGATGTATTAATATTAAAAGCAAATAATTTTTTAAATGTTGGGGAATTTGAAAAGTCTAAAGAATATTTTAAAAAAGCATTAGAAATTTTAGATAAAGAAAAAAATAAAACAGAATTAGCATCTATCTATTTAACTATATCTGAAATATATAAAAGCGTAGGTAAGCTAGATAGATCTTTAGAGTATTCACAAAGAGTATATGACATTAAAAAGAGTGATGAAGATGAATATATGATGAAAAGTCTATTTAGAATAATAGAGACTTATATATCTAACTATGAATATGATATGGCTAAAAAATACTGTAAAATAGCATTAGCATCTTCAATAAAAAATAAAAATAGATTAAATGAATATAGAGTTTTAAAATATTATTCAGATATGCATAAAGCTCAAAATGAAAATATCATAGCTATAGAATATTTACATAAATGTATAAATATAATATCTGAATTAAATGATGAAAAGATATTAGCAGATCTATACATAAATCTTGGTGAATTATATTCAGATATCTCAAAAGAAAAAGAATTAGAGTATTATCAAAAAGGTGTCTGTATATATAAAAATCTAGAGATAATATAAAAGATTCCTTTTAGGAATCTTTTTGTATATAGAAATAATCTATAACCGGTAAAAATATAAGTGTGATAGAATAAATGTGAATAATTTTAAGGAGATGATTATAAATGTATATAGAAATAGATGCAAGAGGTTTAGCCTGTCCTAAACCTGTTATAAATACAAAGAAAGAATTAGATAATATTGAACAAGGTATAGTAATAGTTACAGTAGATAATGATGTTGCAAAACAAAATATATTAAAATTATCTAGCTCTTTAAACTGTGAATCAAGAGTGATTAAAGAAGAAAAAGACTTAATTTCTATAGAGATAAAAAAGGGAGAAAATGTTATAATAGAAGAAAAAAAACAAGAGGAATTAGAGGATAAGTGTATATTTATATCTTCAAATAAAATGGGAAATGGAAATGATGAATTAGGTGAGGTACTTATGAAAGGATTTATATATACCCTTACAGAATCAAAACCATATCCTAAAAGTATACTTTTAGTAAATTCAGGTGTAAAATTAAGTACAGAAAATTATGATACTATCGGAAATTTAAAAATACTTGAGGAAGCTGGAGTTGAGATACTATCTTGTGGAACTTGCCTTGATTATTATGGACTTAAGGAAAGTTTAAAAGTAGGAAGCGTTACTAATATGTATACTATAGTGGATATAATGAAAAATTCATCACAAACTATATCTATATAATATTATAAAGTAGAAAGAGGATGACAATATGAACGAAATGTATATAGTTTCATTTAACTCAACACATCATGCAATAAGATTAGATAAATTATTAGGTGAAGCTTCGGTAAGAGCGACTACATTACCTACACCAAGAGAGATAACAGCTAGCTGCGGTATATCTATAAGATTCTTATACGAAGACATAGAAAAAGTAAAGAATACTTTAGTTGAAAATAACATTGAGTATAAGGGAATATATAAAATAACTAGGTTAGAAAATGGAACAAAAGAAGTAGAAAATATAGACTAGGAGAGTGAGTATTTATGCCAATGGATATAAAGATTGGTGATGTTGTAGAATTAAAAAAGCAACATGCTTGTGGATGTAAAGAGTTTGAAATAACAAGAGTAGGCATGGATATAAAAATAAAGTGTACAAAATGCTTAAGAAGTATAATGCTTGATAGAGAAACTGTCGAAAAAAAAATTAAAAAAATAATAAAAAAGTAATGTGAATAGACATAGAAACAGAATTTGATTTGCTATAATTAAAGTAAGGGAATTATTTTCAGGGGGTGCTTTAATTATGGCTATTAGATTTGCCAAAAGAATGGAAGCGTTAAATGGATCAGAAATTCGTGAACTTTTAAAGCTTATAGAAAAACCGGAAGTAATATCTTTTGCTGGTGGTTTACCGGCCCCAGAGCTATTTCCTATAGAGGAAATGAAAGAAATATCTAGAATAGTATTAGAGGAATCAGGAACACAAGCACTTCAATACTCAACAACAGAAGGATTCCAACCATTAAGAGAACAAATAGCAAGAAGAATGAATAGTAAAAATAAAACAAATGTAACTAAAGATGATATACTAATAACCAATGGCTCTCAACAAGGATTAGACTTCGCAGGAAGAGTATTCTTAAATGAAGGTGACGTAGTTTTATGTGAAAGTCCATCATATTTAGGAGCAATAAATGCATTTAAATCATATGGATCTAAATTCATAGAAGTTCCTACTGATAAAGATGGAATGATTATGGAAGAGTTAGAAAAGATATTAGAGGTTACAGAAAATGTAAAAATGATTTATGTAATACCTGATTTTCAAAATCCTACAGGCATAACATGGACACTTGAAAGACGTAAAAAATTCATAGAAATAATAAGTAAGTATGAAATACCTGTTTTAGAGGATAATCCATATGGGGAATTAAGATTTAAAGGTGAAAGTCTACCATCTTTAAAATCTATGGATAAAAAAGGATTAGTTATTTTCTTAGGTACTTTCTCGAAAATATTATGTCCAGGATATAGACTAGGTTGGACATGTGCATATCAAAACATATTAAAGAAATTCATATTTGTAAAACAAGTAGCAGACCTACAAGCATCAAGTATATCCCAAATAGAAGTAAGTAAATTTATAGATTTATATAATTTAGATAATCATGTAAAAAAAATAAATGAAGTATATGCAAGACGTAGAGATTTAATGTTAGAAACTATGAAAGAAGAATTCCCAGAAGGAGTAGAATATACTTATCCAGAGGGTGGATTATTTATATGGGTAGAGCTTCCAAAACATTTAGATTCAAGAATTATAATGAAAGATTGCTTGGCAAATAATGTTGCATATGTACCTGGTGGGTCATTTTTCCCTAATGGAGGAACGGAAAACTGCTTTAGATTAAATTACTCAAACATGTCGGATGATAGAATAGTTGAAGGAATAAAGAGGATAGGGTTAGTTTTAAGAAAATATATGGCTGTTAAACAAAACGTTTAATTAAAATTATACATAAAAAAATGGTGGTATATTACCACCATTTTTTTATGGGAGATTGGGATGAAATATATTTAAGTTATGGGGGCTATATGTATATATTATTAGCAGATTAATTTAAATATATACGTATTAGGATGCAAAAAAATGTAATAATAGAAGATGTGACATAAAATCGAATTGACATTTGTAAAAACTAATGATAAAATGTGTAGGTATGAGATATAAATCTCATTTCTCTGCTCTACAAATGTAGAGCCGTTAAGTCCAAAGGGAGGTGAAAAGATAATGAAAAATTATGAATTAGTTTTCGTAGTAAAGCCAAACGCTGATGAAGAAACAAGAGAAGCTGTTCTTAACAAAGTTAAGGAAGTAGTTGCTACTAACGGAGAAGTAGTTAAAGTTGACGTATGGGGGAACAAGAAATTAGCTTACCCAATAGCTAAGTTCACTGAAGGTCACTACGTATTAGTTAACTTCGCAGCTGGTGTTGAAGTACCTAAAGAATTAGATAGAAACTTAAAGATAAACGAAAACGTAATAAGACACATGATAGTTGTTGCTTAATAACTAGTTTTATTACTAAAAAGGCGGTGTTATTATGAACCATGTTGTATTAATTGGTAGATTAACTAGGGATCCTGAGTTAAGATACATCGCAGGGACTGGAACGCCTGTTGCAAATTTTGCAATAGCTGTTGATAGAGAATTCTCAGGTAAAGATGGGAAAAAAGAAACTGACTTTATAGATATACAAGTTTGGGGCAAATCTGCAGAGAATTGCGCTAACTATATAGGAAAAGGAAGTTTAGTAGCTATACAAGGTTCATTAAGAATCGATAGTTACCAAAATCAAGCCGGAGAAACTAGAAGAGCTACTAGAGTAAATGCAAATAGAGTACAGTTCTTAGATACAAAAAATAAATCTGAGAGTTCATATAAAGGAAATCATCAAGGGTTCGAGCCGAACTTTGAACCTAGCTTTGAGCCAACTGGATTAGATCCACAAGGATTCCAAGCAATAGATGATGACGATATACCATTCTAAAAAAGGAGGGAAATTTACTATGATAAACAAGAAGAGACGTAAGAAGAAGAGAGTTTGTCAATTCTGTGCTTCTAAAGATGCTAGAATAGATTACAAAAACACTCAAAGATTACAAAAATACGTAACTGAAAGAGGTAAAATATTACCAAGAAGAATCTCTGGAACTTGTGCTAAGCACCAAAGAGAATTAACAGTTGCAATAAAGAGAGCTAGAAACATAGCACTTTTACCATATACATTAGACTAAGAAAAGGACGAG
The DNA here is from genome assembly GCF_958366745.1 of uncultured Romboutsia sp. Lineage (NCBI taxonomy): Bacteria > Bacillati > Bacillota > Clostridia > Peptostreptococcales > Peptostreptococcaceae > Romboutsia > uncultured Romboutsia sp. Next base: position 7,445 of record NZ_CATXCO010000007.1, on the reverse strand, counting down.
CCTTATGGCTCGTTTTTTTGTTTATCTGGTTAAATCTGTTATAATTTATGATATAATATTTATATATTAAGGGGGGGAAGCTGTGAAATTCGATAGAAATTCAGATGTAACTAAAAATGTAAAAATAATAGAGTGGATGAAGAAGGAGCTTATACTTAGTGTAGGAGATGTATTTGATTTGATTTTCAAAGGTGTAAAGCCTTTAGATGAAGCACTTCAAGACACTTTAGCAAATATAATAATGATAACATACTTACTAGCTAAAAGATTAGGAATAAGTTTTAGTGAAATAGATTACAAGATAAAGGAAAAGATAAGAATAGGAATAGATCAAAATCATAGTGTAGAAAGTTGGTATGGAGATTTTTCAAATTTAAAAAAACATATGGAAAACAGGGAGTGATTTTAAATTGAATAATAAATTAAGGCTGCCTCAAGCATTACTAATAACGGCATTAGGTATCTTATTATGTTTAATGACAGCATATGTACCTATGTTAAGTACACTTAGTATGGCAGTACCAGTACCTTATGCAATTATAGGAACATTAACTGATAATAAATACTCTATATTATCTTTAATAGCAACATTTTTCATATTAATATTTACTGTAAACCCACTATACTCGGTTAGTGTATGTATAATGAGTATAGTTCCAGGAATTTTTATAGGAAGTGCAATAAGAAATAACAGAAAAGAAGATGATTTTAATAAATTTGATCCAATATATATAGGTACTATCGTAACTATGATATGTGTCATAGTATTTTTCTTTATTGCAAAAATAGTATTTAAAACAAATATATTAGATGACTTTATGAATATATTAAAAGAATCTATAAATGTTCAAGTAGCAATTATGGAAAACGCAGGCATGTCTTTAAAAGAAGGATTTAATACATCAGATATCGTAAATTATATTAATAACATGTTACCTGCAATATTATTCCTACAAGGTATGATAGTTACATTTATCATATATGCCCTAGAAACTTTTGTTTTGAGAAGAATAAGATTGGTAAATTTAAGATTGCCTAAATTCATAGATTTTTATTTACCAGGGAATGCTGTAACTGCATCATTTACAATATATATACTTGTTTTATTTATGGATTTAATTAAAGTAAATCTATACACTGATTTAATAATGTTGAATTTACAACTAGTATTTAATTTTATGTTTATGCTTCAAGGTATATCAGTCTCTATTTACTATTTGAAAAAGTGGATTAGAGGCGGTTCATTAAAAATGATATTTATGTCATTATTGATTTTAAGTGTATTTGGGTTTATGGGAATATCTTTTGTGGGTATGTTAGATAGTATAATAGACTTTAGAAGGGTAAGAAGCTATAAATCTACTTAGGAGGTATAGATGACTAGTAAAAAAATCTTAAAAATGAATATGCCAGAAGTAAACCTATATATAGTTACTGTAGGAATAGCATCTATATTTCTGCTTTACTATAATTTTTATATAGGAGTTTTATTCTTTATTGGATTTTTATATATGGTTATTAATAATTGGAAGACAACTAATATAAGAAGAAAAGAATGGACTAATTATATTCAAAATTTATCATTGGATATAGATGAAACTACTAAAAAAGCAGTAATGAATCTTCCGATACCTTTATGTATACTTGAATTTGATGGTAGCATTACTTGGTATAATGGGAAGTTTAATACTATGATAGGTGAGGATGACTTACTAGGTGTAAATATTGATGATCTTATAAAAAACTTAAATCTTAGAAAAGTATTAAATGAAAATAAAGAAATGTACACAGATATAAGCTATAAAGATAGAGAGTATACTATAGTTTATAACGTAATAAAAAATGAAAATGGAAAAAGTGCAAAATATCTAATGATGTTATATTGGATAGATAAAACAGACTTTTTACAGATGCAAAAAAAATACAACGAAGAAAAAAATGCAATAATGCTAATACAAGTAGATGGATATGATGAAGTTTTAAAGAGTGCAGATGAAGAAAATAGACCACTTTTAAGTGTAGCAATAGAAAAAGAATTAACAGCATTAGAAATGAACTCTAATGGAGCATTAAAGAGAACTTCTAAAGATAAATTTTTCTTAATAATGAATAAGAAAGAATTAAAGAAATTAGAAACAGACAAGTTTTCAGTACTAGATCAAATAAGAAAGATTGACTATGGAAATAATCTTCCTGTGACAATAAGTATGGGAATTGGAATAGATGGCGATACAATAAATGAAAACTTAAAACTTGCAACAGGAGCACTTGATTTAGCTTTAGGTAGAGGTGGAGACCAAGCTGTTATAAAAACAAAAGATAAGTTTGCTTTCTACGGAGGTAAATCTAAAGCAGTAGAAAAAACTACTAAAGTAAAATCAAGACTTATAGGGCATGCTTTAAGAGAAGTTATTTTAGAAAGTGATCATGTATTTATAATGGGACATAAGTATCCAGATATGGATGCTATGGGTGCAGCTGTTGGTATATATGATATATGTAAATCATGTAATAAAACAGCTAATATAGTTTTAGATCATTCAAATGAATCTATAGAAGAATTTATAAAAAAAATTAAAAGATCAGATTATCATGATGGTATTTTTGTTGATTGTGATTATGCAATAAGAGAATGTATGAAAAATACTCTTGTAGTAGTTGTAGATACACATAGACCAAATTTCACAGAATGTCCACAATTATTAGAAATATCGGATAAAGTAGTTGTTATAGACCACCATAGAAGAGGTGTAGACTTTATTAATGATACAGTACTTTTATTCCATGAAATTTATGTATCATCTACATGTGAAATGGTAACAGAGCTTGTACAATATATTGAAGATGATGTAAGAATAAATAAATTGACTGCAGAAGGATTACTAGCAGGTATTAGTTTAGATACTAAAAACTTTGCATTTAAAACGGGTGTAAGAACATTTGAAGCTGCATCATATTTAAAGAAATCTGGAGCAGATACTATTGAGGTTAAGAAGTTATTTAACTCAGATATAAAAGACTTTATAACTAAGGCAGAAATTATTCAAAATGCAAAAGTCATTAACAATAATATATGTTTAGCATACACTAAGACAGAAACTGATAATATAAATATAGTAATAGCGCAAGCTGCTGATGAATTATTAAATATAAAAGAAGTAGAGGCATCATTTGTTTTAGCTAGAAAAGATGATAGAGTATTCATAAGTGCTAGATCATTAGGAAATATAAATGTACATGTGTTAATGGAAAATCTAGGTGGAGGTGGGCACAGAGACATGGCTGGTGCTCAATTAGATACTTCACTAGAAAAAGCATATGAAATGGTAAAAGATACAATACAGACATATATTAAGGAGGAAGAATAGATGAAAGTTATATTATTAAAAGATGTAAAAGGAACAGGAAAGAAAAATGAAGTAAAAGAAGTAAGTGATGGATACGCAAGAAATTACTTATTACCTAAAAAATTAGCAGTACCTGCTGATAATACAAACATGAAAGAATTAAATGAAAAGAACAAGTCAAAGGAATTAAAAGCTCAAAAAGAATATGAAGCAGCAGTAGAATTAGGTAAGAAAATGGAAGAACTAAATGTAGTTATATATGCTAAAGCGGGTGATGGAGGAAGACTTTTTGGGTCAATAACATCAAAAGATATAGCTGAACAAATCAAAAAACAACACAATATAGAAGTAGATAAGAGAAAAATAACTTTAGATGAACCAATAAGAGTATTAGGTTCAAGATTTGTTGATATAAAAATACATCAAAAAGTAACTACAAGACTAAGAGTAGACGTAAAGGAAAAACAATAGACAAAATCTTGAGGTGATAAAAATGGAGGATATGACTAGAATCCCTCCGCATAGTGTGGAATCAGAGCAGTCTATATTAGGTTCTATATTACTTGATAAAGAGGCTATTATAACGGTCAGTGAAACAATAAATCCAGATGACTTTTATAAAGAGGCTCATAAGATTATATATGAATCTATGATTAAATTAAGTAATAAGTCTGAACCGATAGATTTAATAACACTAACAGAAGAACTAAAGAAGCAAGGTCACTTAGATGATGTAGGAGGAATTAGTTATATAACAAGTTTATCTACAATTGTTCCAACAACATCAAATGTTAAGTATTATGCAGATATAGTAAAAGAGAAATCAGTACTTAGAAAGCTTATAAAAGTTTCTAATGATATAATAAATTTAGGGTATGATGGATCAACTAAAATTGAAGATGTTCTAGAAGTAGCTGAAAAAAAGATATTTGATATATCACAAGAAAAAACTAGTGATGATTTTAAATCTATAAATTCAGTTTTAATGGATACATATGATATGATAGAGCACTTATACACAAATAAATCTGAAATAACAGGAATAACAACTGGATTTAGGGATCTAAATAAGAAAATTAATGGAATGCAAAGAACTGATTTATTACTAATTGCAGCTCGTCCAGCAATGGGTAAGACTGCATTTTCATTAAATCTTGTACAAAATGCTGCATTAAAGGGTGATGCATCTGTAGCAGTATTTAGTTTAGAGATGTCTAAAGAACAGTTAGTACAACGTATGTTGTCTGCACAATCAAATGTTGAACTTAGTAAGCTAAAAACAGGTAAGCTTAATGAAAATGATTGGCCAAGGATAATAGACGCTATGGCAGTTTTATCTAATGCTAAAATTCATATAGATGATACTCCTGGTATAAAAATTTCAGAATTAAGATCAAAATGTAGAAAATTAAAAATGGAGCAAGGTTTAGACCTAATATTGATAGATTATCTTCAACTTATGGAAGGTGAGGGTAATAATGAAAGTAGACAGCAAGAAATAGCTAAAATATCAAGATCTTTAAAAATAATCGCAAAAGAGTTGAACTGTCCAGTAGTTGCACTTTCTCAGCTATCTCGTGCACCTGAACAAAGAGCTGATCATAGACCTATGTTATCCGATTTAAGAGAATCTGGATCTATAGAACAGGATGCAGATATAGTTATGTTTTTATATAGAGATGAATATTATCATCCAGATTCTGATAGAAAAAATATAGGCGAAGTTATAATTGCGAAAAATAGACATGGTGAAACGGGTTCAGTTGAATTAGTTTGGCTTGGAGAAATTCAAAAATTTGCGGATAAATCTAGAGAGATGTAATATGGAAGATATCTACAAATATCCACATAAAGTGAGTAACTGTAAATACTATATTGTGGATATTTGTCTTGAAAAATCTACAAACATTGAAATTTTAATAAATTGTTATCCACAATATCCACAAAAGAGTTGTTGATAAATGTGAATAAATATAAAAGCAAGCTTATAGCTTGCTTTTTATTTATAAAAATTAATTTCATAGAAGGATGCAAATTTAATATATATACCCAAAAATTATATAGATAAGCAATAAAGTCAATTTATTAAAAAATAGTTTAGTACTGTATTGAAGAACAGAATATATACAAAGTTTATGTATTGAATATAATTACAGAATAAGTTATACATCTTATAAACTATAATGGGAAAAATAGTTTAGATAATATAAAAATTATACAAATTAAAGATAAAAATTTAAAAATGACAGAAAATCACATATTAAAAACTATATAATATTAAAAAAGTTTGAAAATAATACGTATATTTGATAAAATGTATAAGTAAAGTGTTCGAAAATCGAAAAATAGAGGTGAATTATAATGAAGACAGTTGCAGTTGTAGGCTCTCAATGGGGAGATGAAGGAAAAGGTAAAGTTATAGATTACCTTGCTACACAAGCTGATGTAGTAATTAGAGGTCAAGGTGGAAATAATGCTGGACATACATTAGTTGTTGATGGAAAGAAATTTGCTTTAAGATTAATACCATCAGGAGTATTAAATCCAAATACAATAAATGTAATAGGGAACGGAATAGTATTTGATCCTCAAGGATTTTTAGAAGAAGTAGAAATGCTTAAAAAGGATAATATAGATACAAGCAATATAAAAATAAGTGATAGAGCTCATATTGTTTTTCCATATCATAAAGAATTAGATGCTTTAGCAGAGGAAGCTAGAGGAGATAATAAGATAGGAACAACTAAAAAAGGTATAGGTCCATGTTACATGGATAAAACTGAGAGATCAGGAATAAGAATATGTGACTTGATGGACAAAGATGTATTTGCTAAAAAATTAAAATTACAAGTAGATGCTAAAAATAAATTAGTTCAAGGTGTATATGGAAAAGAAGCTATGTTTGACTTTGAAACTATATACAATGAATATTTAGGATATGCTGAGAAGATAAGAAACCATGTTGCAGATACTTCAGTAATAGTTTATGATGCAATAAAAGCTGGTAAAAAAGTATTATTCGAAGGAGCTCAAGGAACGTTACTTGACTTAGATTTAGGAACTTATCCATTTGTTACTTCATCTCATCCGATATCAGGAGGATTTGCAGTAGGTGCAGGTGTAGGACCGAATATGATAAAAGATGTTGTTGGTATAGTAAAAGCTTATACAACTAGAGTTGGAGAAGGTCCATTTGTAACTGAGTTAGATAATGAAATTGGAGAAGAAATAAGAATCAAAGGTCGTGAATTCGGAACAGTAACAGGAAGATCTAGAAGATGTGGATGGTTCGATGCTGTTATAGTTACATATGCAGCAAGAGTAAACGGATTAACTAGTATATCATTAATGTTATTAGATGTTTTAACTGGATTTGATAAGATACAAGTATGTACAGCATACAAAATGGGAGATAAAATAATAAAAGATTTCCCTGCATCTTTAGAAGATTTAGCTAAATGTGAGCCTATATATGAAGAATTAGAAGGATGGACAGAAGATATAACTTCTGTGGAAAGATTTGAAGACCTTCCTGAAAATGCTAAGAAATATGTAGCTAAGATAGAAGAATTAATAGGAGTAAGTGTTGATATGGTTTCTGTTGGACCAAATAGAGCACAAACTATAGTTAGAAGAAATGTATTCTAATTTTAAATAATTAAATAATAAAAATAGTTGAGGGTATAAAATATATTTTTATACCCTCTTATTTTATATAACAAACAAATTATTTTATAAAATTTATCTAGTTTTGAATAAAAAATAGGTAAATTTTATTTATTTTTATAGTTAAAAGAAGAAAATTTATAAAATAAACTAAGTTTATATAGTTATATTAATATAAGGTTGAAAGTAAGTAATATAGCCAATTCTAGGTGAATATAAAATATAATATTATAGTGAAAATTAACATATTATTTAATTTATTGAAAAAAATATAAGAAATTATAATAAAAATGTTGACTTAGAATACAAAAGCTAATATAATAATCTTTGTGAGCGAAAGAGATGCGAAGAAATTCGATAAAATCTGACACATAAGATGATCCATTAGCTCAGTCGGTAGAGCACCTGACTTTTAATCAGGGTGTCCCGCGT
>NZ_CATXCO010000006.1:0-35028 GCF_958366745.1 uncultured Romboutsia sp. | reverse complement strand
AAGAAAATAGCCATTTTATATAAGTTAAAAATGGCTATTTTGTCTACAATCTGAGCCTATCAATTAATTTGATAGGCTTTTATATAGTATTGTAAAAAGTTTTGGGTAAATCTAAAGGTCTTGCTCCATGTTTTTCATTAAACACTATATTTCCGTTTTCATTATAATCATAACTTTGTCTATTCCATTCCAATATAGCACTATTGCTTATATATGAGTTATTCATATTATCAACTGCTCTTATCATTTCTTTTTTTATTACTCTATTTTTCTTATGTTCTATTTTATATTCACTTAAATTTTTACTTATATACTCTCTCATATATGAATGAGTATATACTAACAGTTCTGCTATTTCTTTAGCATTATAACCTTTTGTATATAAAATCTTTATATGTTCTTTATGTATTTGTTTCTTATATTCTTCATTCTTTATTCTATTTTGCTTATTTATCTCTTTGAACTCTTTTAAGTTTCTTTGAATATATTTCTGAACATTTTCATATTTATGTCCTAGTTTATTTGCAATTTCCCTAGCATTATATCCAACTACATATAAATCTTTTATATCAAAGTTACAAGATTTATATAAATTATCCCTTTTTAACTTATTCCTTAAATGTAATTCTTTATAATTATTTAATCTTATATCAATTATATGTTTAATTTTTATTTCACTTGTATTAAGTTGCTTTGCAATTTCAATATAAGTAAATCCATTCATATATAACTTTTTTATCTTATCATCCATAATATCTCTCCCCTTAAAAAAGTATACACTTATGCAAATTTTTTAAAAATGTATGTTTTGCATGGACATTTTTCTGACTTAATTTATTTTTATTTCCGTCGTAAAATGTATTTTTTTGTCATTTATAATTCTATAGTATCATTTTTTAGCATACTAGTCAACTATTTTAATTATATTTTATGCGACTACTGTATTTTATATTACTTTTATTTATATAACTGTGTAAAATACTAATATATTAAGGTGGTGATTTAATTGAAAATAAATAAATTCCCAGATAATTTAAAAATGATTCGCAAACAATCTCAATTATCTCAAGAAGAACTCGGAAAAAAAATAAATGTGTCAAAACAAACTGTATCTAAATATGAAAAAGGTATCGTAGAACCCAATTTCCATACCTTAGTTGAGATTTCAAAAGTTTTCAATTGTTCTTTGGATTCTTTAGTTTTCGGCAATATTAAGTTAAAAAGCAAAAATCCCGCTTTATTGAATTTAGAAATTGAAAAAAAAATGAATTTATTTACTAAAGAAATATCAGATACAATTAATAACTATTTTGAATATGATAATAATTTAGATTCAACTGAAGAATACTCTGAAGAATTATCTCAATTTGATATTGTTAGTTCATACTATTGTAAAAACAAAAATGTAAATAGCATAGATATTGAATTCTATACTAACAATAATATTATAATTTTTAATGCTCCTAAGTATAAACATTTAACAAATCTATCAGATAATAAATTTAGTGATATTCCAATTTTAGCTGATGTATCTGCTGGTTATCCATCATTTACATTTGATGATATTGATAAATATTTTAAAATTCCTAAAAAATATTTATCTTTAGGGAAAGATAAATATTTTATTCTAAAAGTAAATGGAGATAGTATGAATAAAATATATAAAAATGGTGATTATATACTTGTTCAAAAAACATCTCATGTTGAAAATTGTACACCTTCGATAATATGTATTGAAAATGATTATGCTACATTCAAAATATTCTCTAAAGATGAAAATTTTATATACCTTAATCCTTGTAGTTCTAATCCTAAACATCAAAAACAAATGTATCCTTTGAATAAATACAAATATAGAATTATCGGTAAGGTTCTAGGAGTAATAAATGAATATGAGTAAAAAAGATAGAGTAGTTGAAGTTATATTTGAAAACAATGATATAGTTATAAGAAAAAAGAAGTAAAATTATAATAAAATTAACAAATACTAGGACTCTTTGATACATTCATTATCTGTTATAGATTTCTTCTTTCTTTCTTAACCTCCTATTAATTTAATCTGTTGTGCTAGTTATTTTACTAAACATATTGAAATTACTATATAAAGTTTTTGAACTATAAAAATATAGTTTACTAGGCTCTAGTATTTTCAATAATCATATTTAACTAGCACAACGAGTTAATTTAAAACATCTATACTAGATAAATATAATTCAGAATCTAAAAAATTAGGTTTACCCAAAAGAAAACATATAACACTTTTATCAAAATCTAATAAATTAACTTGTAAAGAATCAAATTCAAAATAATAATAATAAACATGACCAACAGACAAACCATTAATTAAAATATCACACCTTTTTTTCATAATAAAAACCTCCAAATATTTTTTAATCATTAACTTAATCTCATACTCTAATAATTCATGAATCAATTATTGATTTTAGTATTTTTTGTATTGCTTCTTATTAACAAAACTAAACTATATGAATTTTATAAATTCTTATTTTGGGCAAATGCTCTTTCATAATAATCTTTCCCAAAATAATTGTTTATTTCATCTTTTTCACTTAATTTAGTTTCTATGTTTTTTATAGAGAACTTAAAAATAATTTCCTCGTAGAAAATAGCGGATACTTTTCAATAATAGTATTAATTCATATAAACTAATATATTACAATAATTATTTTGAATTTAAAGCACAATTCCCTAGCCAACCTGGAAGGAGGTTGTCCATTAGGCTCTTTTGTTCGTTCTGCAATTTGTATTCGTAATTATATTATTTTAAATATCAATAATGGAAAACTTAATTTCTAAATGATAGAACCGGAACGAGTGAGCTGAAATCGGACGCAGTTATTCCCTTATGTCACTAGAAATATATATCTAGACATAAGGAAATAACTGCATCAAAAACGATAGAACCGTATACTCGGTCACCTCATCATCTCACACCCTTTCTGTTACGTGTAAACACCCATAAACTTTCTGCACTATGGTTCTATCCTAGTGCTTATATCTGTTTATGGTTCCCGATACGCTAGTATCCTAGAACTCCCACACCCGACCTTTTCGTAGTCGTCACGCTCGAACCCGTACTGCCTAAAGAAAGGGACTAGGCTTATCTGTACGGAGGCTCACTTTCTGCATTGGCTGAACTCACCTGACGTAATTTTAAGTGTTTAACGGCTTCTCACTATATGTCATATAGGCGACATGTAACCTTCCTTATTTTCTAAAATCATTCTAGTAATATACTTCTATCATTTTTCTAATTATCGAGGTTAGAATTAATCCTCCATAGGGTTCTAGCACATACCCCTATGACATAGTGCTAATAATAATTATCAAGGATATTATCAATCCTTCCGTTGCATCAAGCTCTTTAGCTACGGTCTATGAGCTCTAAATTTCCATATGTAAATTTACAATTAAAAAAGCCTAGATATATATTAAATATCTAGGCTTGAAAATTTCTTATAGAACGTTACCATTTCTAAGAGAGTAAAATCTCTCTTAGAAAATATACGATTTTTACTTAAAGTATTTTAGTTACTAAAATACTTACTCAAAATAGAAACTAAAATATTTTATTAAACATAAAAGAATTTGCTTAAAATAATTGAAATTATAAACAAAATCTGTTATAATAAATGCATATTTAAGTAAAAAAAATTGAAATCTACATAACACAAGTTATTTAATATAGTATCAGTATATTAAATCGCTATAATCATTAATCGGTCGCCAAACCAATTAATGATTCGTGATTGTTGACTTTTGTATTTAATTGTTAATTTATATTAATTGTAATATAAATTGACAAAAAATACAAACATTATTTTTTTACTTTTATTTTAGAGAAGGATGAAAAAGGAATTATCTTAAAATTTTGAGGTAATTCCTTTTTTATTTTATATGAAAAGCATTTAGTTAAATGAAAATATAAAATACATACAATATTTTTTCAAAAAATAAATAAAATTAAATTTATAGTTATTTCATAAATCGTAAGAATATATATTTTTCAAAAATGGAAAAATACCTAAAAAAAGACTATAAATTTATACTCATAGCCTTTCAAATATTCATTTCTTAACCTAAAGGAGTTAAATATTTTGTTGCTATCCAACCTACTGTACCATTGTTTATTAGTAAAAATAATATTTTAATATATATTTTTCTTATTATTTATCACTCTGCTTATAGTTGCCTTGCTCCATCCAGTTACATTTGATATGTAACTATAACTTTTACCTTCATTTTTTAATTTTCTTATTCTATCTATATCTTTATCAGAAATTTGTTTTTGTTTACCTTGAAACTTTATATTTTTTCTCAAACTATCATTTTCTATTTTTAAATAATCAATTATCTTATTCTTTTCTGCTAACTGTTTCTCATAATATAAAACCCTTTCATTATATTCCTTAATATACTTACCAACCCAATTATAATCCTTTTTCTTTTGTTTCTTTAGTTTCTTTAGCAATGTAATACCTACTTTCATAGTTTTATATGTATAAGAAACTATTTCTATATAAGAAAATATAATCCTTTATATAAATTCAAAAGACTATATAAAGAATTTAATAAATATATAAAAATATATTTAAATATATGTAAATGTATTGAAATGTATGCAAAAGCATGTTATAATATATCTATAATAAAAAAAGAACATATCCAAACGGAGTATGCCCTTATCACCAAAATAAAGTATACTCCATTTGTTCAAATAAATCAACGGAGGATAAATAAAGTGAGGTAATTTTAATTGGATATATATAAACCTAAAGATTTTGCAGATAAAATAAATGTTACAGTAAATACATTACAACGTTGGGATAGAGAAGGCACTTTAAAGGCTGATAGAAGTCCTACAAATAGACGATTCTATACAAATAGACATTACAAACAGTACTTAAATAATATAAATAAATATAATGATAAATCTATAGAGGAAAGTAAAAATATTGAAGTTGATATAAGATTAAGAAAAGAAAATTCTATCTTTATAGTAGAAATACAAAATATTAAAACTAAAGAATATGTGGAAATGTATAGAACTACTTCATATGAACACTCTATAGATTTGGCAAATAAATATATAAAAGATTTTAACATGATAGGAATAGATATAAACGTTACAAATGATATTAAATAAGGAGAATATAAAAATGAAAAAATTAAGCATTTTAAATATAAAAGGCGGAGTAGGAAAAACAACAAGTACAATAAATCTAGCATCTACCTTAGCAGAAGAAGGAAAGAAAGTTTTAATAGTAGATATTGATGCACAATCAAATTCAACTATGTTATTTAAAGCATATGACATTGATGCTTTATCAGTTTCAGATATTTTATTAGATAAGAATATAAATGTTGAAGATGTAATAAAAGGTACAGATTTTGATAATATAGATGTATTACCAAGCAATATTTCATTAGCTTTTACTGAAAAAAAGATATTACTTGATGTTACTAGAAATCAACAGAATAGATTAAAGAAAGCATTAGAGCAAGTTGAGGATAAATACGATTACTGCTTAATAGATTGTCCTCCTAGCTTAAATATGATAACTATAAATGCCCTTGTTGCGAGTGATGAAGTTATAGTACCTATAAAAATTGATAAATTCGCCTTAGATGGTTTAGGTTATTTATTAGAAAGTATAAATGAAATAAAAGATGAATTTAATGAAAATTTAAAATTTTTAGGATGCTTTATAACTATGGATAATTCAACAACAGTAAATAAAGAAATTAAAAAGGCTTTAAAGGATTTACTTGGTGAAAAGATGCTTGATACTCACATAAGACAAAATATTTCAGTTGTTGAATCAACATTTGAACAAAAACCTGTAATATATTATAAATCTAAATCAAATGCAAGTAAGGACTATATAAAATTAGCTAAGGAGGTATTTAAAAATGGCTAAATCAAAATTTAGTATTTCAGAAGGTATGCTAAATAGTATATCTAAGAATATTGATAAATCAAATCTTATTGATGCAAAAGAAAATTTTAAATTTGATTACATAGATATAGATAAATTAAAAGTTAATAACAAAAACTTTTATCCTATAATAGATATTGAAACTTTAGCAGAAGATATTTCTATAAATGGTCTTAATCATAATCTTGTGATTAGACCTATAGAAGATGGATTTTATGAAATCATAAGTGGTGAGAGAAGATATTCAGCTTTAAAATCGTTGGTCGATAAAGGCGATAATAAGTATAGTAAAGTTCCTTGTAAAATAGTTAATTTGAATGATGTAGATTCTGAAATAACCTTAATACAGGCAAATGCACAAACTAGAGAACTTTCAGATGCAGACAAATTAAAGCAAATAGAAAGGCTAACTGAACTTTATAAGGAGAAAAAGAAAAACGGCGAGAAAGTAACAAATATAAGAAAATTAGTTTCTAAAGATATTGGACTTAGCGAGGGGCAAGTTGCAAAATATTCTACTGTAAGTAATAACTTAATCCCCGAATTAAGAACAATACTTGATGAAGGTAATTTAAGTATCTCAAATGCAACAGAATTTTCAAGTTTAAGCGAAGAAAATCAAAAAATTATATTAGATATAATAAATAAAAGAGTTGATATTAGCAGGAATGAAGCAGTTGAAATAAAGAAACAGTTAAAAGAAATTGAGTTAGAGAAGAATAGAATTATAGAAAGAGAAAAACAAAAATCAGAAGAAATATTAAAATTAAAATCAGAAAATGAAACTAAATCTATTGAAATTGATACAAAAATAGAACAAGTTAAAAAAGAAATATTAGAAAACTCTAATAAAGAAAAGGAAGAGTTGATAAAGAAATTAAACTCTTTAGAAGATGATAAAAAGAAATTAGAAAATGAAAAAGAAGAACTAGAAAACTCTATAAAAAATTCAAATGAAAGCACAAAAGAAGAAATAGAGCATGAAGTTAATCAGAGATTAGAAGAAATAAAAAGTCAATTTGAAAAAGATAATCTAAAGTTAAAAGAAGAAAATAAAAAACTAAAAGAAAAAATTAATAAAAATAATAACCTAGATGAAAAACAGATATTGAACCAAGAATTAAAAATAAGATTAAACAATACTATAAGAGATATATCAAGAGTAGCTGGTCTAATGGCTAATAATACTATTATAGATGAAGATACTTTAAGTCTTGTTAAAAAACTAAAAAATGAACTAAGATTTTTAAATGAACAAACTGAGTTGTATAGTTCTCAACAAAAATTTTAATAAAGAGCCAATAGTTTATTACTATTGGCTAAATATTTATAACATAGGAAGTAAGGTGATTTGAAAATGAATAATAAATTCTTAAATGCATTATTAAAAACACAACATTTAAAAAATTCACTATATGCAATCTTAAAGCATAATTTTTTATATCATTCTAATAAAATCGAAGGAAGCACATTTACAACAGAAGCACTTGCATTATTATTAGATAAGAATGTTGTAACTGGTAGGCATACCTTAGATGATGTTCAAGAAACTGTAAACTCAAGTTATGTATTTGATACAATAATTGAAACATTAGGTACAAAGATAACACATAAATTTCTAAAGAATTTACATTCAAGTTTAATGTTTAATACTACTTTACATTCAAAAGGTTTCGCAGGAATATATAAAACTATTCCTAATATGATAATAGGAACTAATGCAAAAGTATCTCAACCTTTTGAAGTAGAACCTAAACTTGATGAATTATTAGAATGGTACTATAACCTTGATAATATTACTATAGACAATATCGCAGAATTTCATTATAGATTTGAACTAATACATCCATTTCAAGATGGTAATGGTCGTATAGGAAGGTTTTTAATGTTAAAACAAATGTTAGAAAATAATTTACCTTTAGTAATAGTGTCTTGGGACACAGAAGATTTATATAGAAATTCTTTAAACTTATGCTCCATTGGTAATTATAGTTCACTAAGTACATATTTAAAATCATTAACAGATTTTAGAGAGGACTATAAAGAATTTTGGTGTTAATATAAAAAAACTTAAAAAGGTAGGAAGTAAAAATTATATATATGAAGTATTAAAAACGGCTATTCTATATGATGAAATAGAAGATATAGAAATAAATTGCATAGATGTATTCGGTTCAAGAGTAAATGGAAATTATAAAGATAATAGCGACTTAGATATATTAGTTAAATATAAAGCCGATATAAAAGAGTGTTATGTATTCAACTCGCTTAATAGTTTAGGTATAGAGTATAACGGTCGGGTAATTGATTTTTTCCCTATACAATGCTAGTATCTATTAATATTAGCATTGTATATATTTATATTAGAAATTATAATATTATTAATTAGGAAGGTTAAAATGAAATATAAAATTGTAGATTTAGATGATACATATAATTTAAAAAATTTCAAATGTGAAAATACATCAATTAATAATTATCTATATCATGATAGTTATTATAAACATATATTAAAATTGAATAGAACAAAATTAGTTGTTGATAATAATAATATATTAGCTTTTTATACTATAAGTACTTGTGAGTTAAAAACAATAGATATATGTAATGATATAATAGAAATACCTGTTTATGAATTAGAGTATCTAGCAGTAGACTTAAAGTATACAAAGCAAAAAATCGGAACAAATATTTTAAAAAGAGTTATTGCAGATGTAGAACAATATTCTCAAAAATTTGGAGGTTGTTATTTAATATTACGAGCATTGAAAGATAAGGTAAAATGGTATAGGAATAGAGGTTTTGTTCATATCTTAGATAAGGGACATAATGACCCTAATACAATTACCCTTTCTTGGAATTTAAGAGATAAAGAGTTAATTGATTCATACTTTGATGAGGAGGCATAAAATATGATTAAATACGAAAATTTACCAATAGCTGAAAAAGTAAAAAAACAAAAAGCCTTAATTAAATTATTAAACATTGGAATAGATAAAGAAACTAAGAAAAAACGAGATAACTTTATGATGGATGCTAGAAAGAAATATGCTAATGATGTATTTGAAGATGAACAAACTTTATATGTAGATTAATATATAATACCAAGAAGGGTATGATTAAATCCTTCTTGGTATTATTTTATATATTCTTTTTTATATCTTATTAATGTACTTCTACTTATTCCTGTCATACTTGATACTTCATTGTATGAATGATTTTCAAGTAATTTTAATGCCATATCTCTTTGAGCCTTTTTGAATTTCTTTGGTCTACCTAAAGTTGCATCTAAATCTCTTTTCATTTTTATTTGCTTACCCTCTAAGGTTCTTTCTACAATCATATCTCTTTCAAATTCTGCAAATGAAAAAAATATATTTCTTATTAATTTAGATGAAGGAGTATCATCCATTACTCCAATATTTAAAACATTTACTCTAATACCTTTATCTATTAATTCATTGACTATTTTAGAGCCTTCTATCATACTTCTAGCAAATCTATCTAATTTAGTTACTACTAATGTATCTCCTTGCTCCAACTTATTTATCAACTCATTAAACGAAGGTCTATCTGATTTAGTACCCGTATAAATATCTTTATAAATATTTTCTTCTTTTACTCCATTTTCTAATAATAATTTTTTCTGTCCTTCTAATGAATTTCCTTCACTTGCTTGTTTAACAGTACTAACCCTTATATATCCATAAATCATAACTCAAATCTCCTCATTTTATATATATTTATGATACCAAATTATGACACTATTGTATATATTGATTTTACTACCTTAATTTTAATGGTTTCATATTTAAAATTATGATACTTTATTATTTTGATTAAATTCTAATGTATAGATTATATTTTCTTTATATAAATTCTCAAAAATACATAAAAGTTATGTTATAATTATTGTAATACATATGAAATACAATATAATACAATACAAATACATGGAGAATAAATGATATGGCAGAAATCAAAGGAACATCACTTAGAGTAAATGAAGATGATTTAAAAAAATTCAAAGAGTATATGAAAGAGTTTGATTTAACACAAGCAGAAACATTTCAAGCAATTATAAATTCTTTTGAAATGGCTAAAGCAAAGAATTTAATAACAGATAGAGCAAAAGAAATCGAAGTATTTCAAAGTACTGTAAATAACTTAACAAGTATGTTTATAAGTTCATTGGCTATAAATCAAACATCAGAAGAACGTATCAGAGAGAGTTTAAGTGCAGAACTTAATACAAAAGATAAACTTATATCAAATTTGCAAGAAGATAAGGATAAATATAAAGATAAAATAAAAGCATTATCTACTTCAGTTGAAGAGTATGAAAATACTATAAATAAAATAAATTCTAATTTATACAAATCTAATAAAGATAATGAAGATAAAACACTAACAATAAATAATCAATTAGAGCAGATAAAAATATTAAATGAAATAGTCGCTGAATATAAGGAATTTAAAGATACCAATAAAGTATTAGCACATTCTAATAAAGAATTAACCAAGAATAATAATGATTTAGTGCATGAAAATTTAGATTTAAAAGATAAAATATCGAATGTAAAAGATATGAATAAATTTTATAAAGAGCAGATATTAAAATTAGAGGAAGAAGTACGTAAATTAAATGCTGAAAATAATAATAATAAAGATAAATATGAAAAAGAAATAGAACTACTAAAAAATACTCAAAATAAAAAAATAGATGATATAAAACTTGAAAATAAGATGAAGTTAGAAGAAAAGGAAAAAGATTTTGAAAATAGATTAGAGTTTGAAAAAGAGAAGATTCAACTTGAAGTAGAAAAAATAAATAGTAAATATAAGTTATTAGAAATCAAATATAATGAACTTAAATAAGAGTACTCTAAAAATTTTAATAATAAAGAATATCTTAAAAAATAAGATTAAAACTCAATGGATTATGTTATTATATAAATATAAAAAGGAACTGAAATCTATTTGCACTAGAATGATGTTTCCATTTAAAAAGATTTTTAATAAAAAATTATTTGTAACGTTTGAACTTGATTTTTATATCAAGTTCTATACCACTCTTAGTTTTCGTCGAACTAGAGTGGTTTTTTAATTTTTCAGATATGTAATTAGTCAATAGACCAAGACATATTGTACCAATAGCACCTATGACAATATTTATCATTCATTCCATACTTCCTCACATCCTTCTGTTAAGAGGTAGGTTTTATATTTGGTATGGAAACACCACTCTATAAATTTCAATTTCTATATTTATTATACCAATGTATGTAATCCATTATCATCCTTTAAATAAGTTGTATCTGTAACTTTTTTAAAAATAAATAAAATATAGAAGGAATTTAATACCATATGTTGAATTTCTTATTTATAAAAGATATCGATAAGATTAAGTCTTTTATAAATAAGAAATTCAGGTTAGCTATTGTTCATTATATTTATAATCTACATATAATGTTCATATAATTTTTTAAAAAAAGGAGGAATAAAGAATGTTAAAACCACAAGCACAAAATCCACAAATAGCAGGATGCCTATTAACAGGCGGACTAATACCAGCTTGTTTAAGCATATTATACATAGCAGGATAAAAAAATATATATAACAAATATACAAGGGAAATAATTATAAATATTGTTTATAAGTTAATTTCCCTTGTATGCTATATAGGACAATTCGTGGTATAAAAACTCCTAAAATTTTTATTTTTACATCTTAAAAATTTTATGTGACATAAAACATAACTTGGTATGTAGGTTAATTAGTATATTAAGCATATATTTATTTTATAAAAAGATTAAAGAGGGGATTAAATATGAAATTCGTAAGATTAAGTGATAGAGCTTATATATTGAAACAATGTAGAAAAATAAATATATATATAAGAGAAGAAAATGGTGCGTTAAAGTATGAAGAATTAAATGAAACTGCATATGAAATATTGGATTTAGTTAATAAAGGTACTAGTATTATAGATATATCTAAAAAGTTAGCAGATAAGTATAATGAAAAAATATCTGATGTACAAGAAATAGTTCAAAACTTTTTGATAGATTGTAGAAGTAAAGGATACATTGAAATAAGTACAGGGAGTAAAATATCTAAAAATAAAATATTTGGTGATGTAAATATGATAATTCCACATCATATGTTAATTGAAACAACATATAGTTGCCCTCTTGAATGTAGGCATTGTATTAATGAGTCAGGAATACACAGAACAGAACGTATACCATCAGATGTTTTAATAGAAACATTAAACAAATTAAGTGAACTAGGAACGAAAGAAATAACTCTTACTGGTGGAGAAGTAACAACTAGATCAGATTTTGTAGATTTAGTTAAATTATGTAGTTCTAAATTTCAAATGTTGAATATTTTGACAACAGGACATTTAATTACTGAATGTATGATTTCAGAGATAGAGAGATGCTGCAATAAGAATATATTATGGCAAATAAGTATAGATGGAAATGAGGAAACTCATAACCACATTAGATGCAATAGACAAGCATATAAGAGGGCTATAAATGCCATTAAAATTCTAAAAAAATATGATTTTTTTGTATCTATATCTTCAACTATACACAAAGATAATATAGACCAAATGGAAGATATATATAAATATATTAAAGAATCTGGAGCAGATAGGCTACGTTATGGAATAATTATTGAAAAAGGTAGAGCAGAAAAAAATAATATATCAATAAATAATGAATTTTTACAAAGACTTAATGCTATTAGAAAAAAGTATAAGCATGAAAATCTATTAATAAATGAGGATTTATCACAATTAAATATGAACATAAAAAAAGAAAAGTGTGATTTAGGTGTATACATATTAAGTATTAAAGCAACAGGGGATATTGTTGCATGCCCAGGCTTTGATTTATCTTTAGGAAATATAAATCAAAGCAGCTTAGAGAGCATTTTATCAAGTAAAAAAGCTGATATATTATTGGATTTGAAATCTCCAACAAAGTCATTGTGTGGAGACTGTTCAAGCATACAAGAATGTAAAGGATGTCATGCAGTTCCTCTTAATAAAAAAAGTAACGTATGCTCTTGGAAAATACAAAATAAAAATATATTAGATGAATTTTTAGAAGTAGAAAAGGTGACTTATTAAAATGATTAAGATAATAAATAATTTTAATTGTAAAATTGTATTTAGCAAAACATACGGTAGGTTATTCAAGCTACCGTTTCAATCAATGATATCTTATGGTAGTTCTAAAGCAGTTTATTATAAGAATAATTATGAAATTAATTGTATGAATGGATTAAATTTAGATTTAGTTGATTCAAAAACAGTCTCCCAGTCAATAAAGTCAATATTTGATAGATATGAACATAAAAATTATATAAATTTATACGAGAATGATATTGATAATAATATGAATATGATAATAAATGAATTTAATTGCAAAGAATATATAGATGATATAAATTTTCATGTAGCAATAGAAACGGATATAAGAGTAATAAACAAAGATGAACTTATAATGGAGGATGCAGTAGAATTGCTATCTATAATTCCTGTAGTATCAATTATTA
Source organism: uncultured Romboutsia sp. (assembly GCF_958366745.1). Classification (NCBI taxonomy): domain Bacteria; kingdom Bacillati; phylum Bacillota; class Clostridia; order Peptostreptococcales; family Peptostreptococcaceae; genus Romboutsia; species uncultured Romboutsia sp. Next base: position 21,496 of record NZ_CATXCO010000006.1, on the reverse strand, counting down.
AAGATGGTAAGGTGTTAACTAAAACTTTCAAAAGTATGTGTAGATTAGAAGATGGTTTTGAAAAAGCATTTAATAAACTAAGAGTAATGATAAATTCATTGTTGGAGGATAGTATTGAAATAGATTTAAGCGGCAAATTTGAATTAATATTTTCACCTAGTGCCGCTGGTATGTTATTCCATGAAACTATTGGTCATGCATTAGAATCTGATTTTTTCATAGAGGAAAATTGCTTCTTAAGAGATTTTTATAATTCTAAAGTATTTCCAGAAATATTAAATTTAGATGATATACCTCTATTTAGGCGTTTTGATGATGATGGAAATATGTGCAATAATGTAACATTAATTGAAAAAGGAAAGATTGTTGGACTATTATATAATGAAATACTATCAAACGCTAATAATTCTAATATTACAGGAAATGGATTTAAGTCAAGAGATTGTGATGTCGTCATACCAAGGATGAGAAACTTAAAAGTTAGAAATGGAACAGATACTATTGAAGATATATTGCATAGTACAAATAAAGGTATTTATATAGAAAATATACATTGCGGTGATATCAACATAGGAACAGGAGAAATATCATTACTCATAGATAATGCATATTTAATAGAAAACGGCAAAAAAACATCTAAAATAAAAGATTTTACTTACTATGGAAATGCACTAGAAATTATAAAGAATATAAAAATGATTGGTAATGATTATGATTATAAAATCGATAAATGTAATAAAAAAGGTCAATTAATTACAGTAGGATATGGTTCTCCTACTATAAAAATAGAGATGATGGATGTGCTGAGGTGATAAAATGAAATCTTATACAAGTATCTTAGAAGAAACTTTAGAAGAAGAATTATTTATGAGTAATTTAAATACTTTGAGAATAGAGATAGATAAAAAATATAAAATAAAAAATAATTATACTAGTGAGGGTGTAGCGGCAAGAAGTTTTAAAGCAAGTGGAGTAGGATTTTCAAGCAGAGAATCACTAACCGAAAATTCTGTAGTAGATTCCCTACTTGAATCAGGTAAAAATATAATAAAACCTTACATTGAAGGCGAAAAAAAAATAGTTAAAAAAAAATTTGATAAAATAAAAGAAACTATTATATTTAGAGATAAAAAAGATGAAGTTAGTGAAAGAATACTACAAGAAATAACAAAAGACATAGAATGTGCGGGTATAAAAGTAAACAAGATAATATATCAAAATACAAACCTAGACTATAAGATTATAAATACAACAATTGATGATATTATAGAAGGCAATAGAAATACTTGTAATATAGAGATAATATTAGAAAACGATGGTCGAAAGGAACATGTTGTTGTAGATTTACCGCAAAGTGAATTTTGTAAAGAAAAAGTATTATCATGTATACATAGTTTAAAGTACAAATATAATAATAACTTGAAATATAATGCTGATAAACAATACAATTTAATATTTAATAGCACAATATTTGGATATATATGCTTTGTTTTCTCTTATTTAATATCAGGAGAATGTTTAGTAACAAATAAAGATTTTTATGAATTTATAAAGGATAAAAAGATTAAAGATACAGTAAGAATTATAGAAAACTCAAATCTTAATAAACGATTGGATTGTAAATATGACATGGAAGGAAATTTAAGAATTCCTTATGAAATATTTAGTAAAGGTACTCTAATAAATGCTTTTACGAATAGTTCTAGCTCTAAAGAATTAGGATGCATAAATACAGCATCTTGTTTTAGAGAGGATATAAAATCATATCCTACTTCAGTAGCTACTAGTGTTGAGATAGAGCGCGGAAATGATTCCCAAATAATAGAATCATTAAATGAAATAAGTGAAGACTATTTTATGATTGACGAGATAGTAGGAGGAGAAGCAGGTATAAATCCTTGCAATGGAGAAATTAACTTAGTTTGTAGCGGTTATATACATAATGGGTATCAAAGAGGAGAAAAACTTAAAATTTATATTCAGACAAGCATACTTGAGCTATTTAATAATATTATTTCAATGACTAGTGAAAAATATTATTTTTCAGATTGCCTTATATTAACACCATTTGTGTTAGTAGAAAATATAAGATACCGAAAAATATAAGAATGAAAGGATGAAAAACAATGTTACTATCAGTTAGCAGACTAAATAAATTATACGACGGTAAGATTGCTATAAAGGACATAAATTTCACTATAAAAAAAGGAGAAATTATCGGATTAGTTGGAGAGAATGGCGCAGGAAAGACAAGCACTATTAAATCAATACTAAAGTTAATACATCATGATGGTGGAGTAACTAAATTTGAAGGAGAAGAGTACAACAATATTTTTGATATAGAAAATAAAATTTCTTATATACCTGATGAACCGATATTTTATAATAATCTTACATGTTTAGACAATATAAAGTTTATTGGTAGAATATTCAGTAATGATACAGATATATTTAATGAAAAATATATAAGCCTTGTAAAGAAGTTTGACTTCGAAAAACACCTTAATAAATATCCTGAAGAATTATCTAAAGGAAATAAACAAAAGTTAATGATTATACTAGGAACATTACAGAAATTTAGACTTATGATAGCCGATGAACCTTTTACTGGATTGGATCCTGTTCAAATTAAAGTACTAAAAGAACATTTTATTAGTATTAAAAATGAAGGAAATTCAGTTATGATTTCTACACACTTATTAGATATTGCTGAAAGTATATGTGATAGAGTTGTAATAATTGATAAAGGGATTGTAGTAGAGCAAGATACTATAAAGAATTTAAAAGAAAAATATAAAGCAGATAGATTGGAAATAGTATACTTAAAAATAAAAGGAAAAGAAGAATGGATATAATTTCAATGATAAAATGCATGTGTAAATATAAGATTAAAGGAATATACAATGACTTAAGTATGCATTTAATAAACATAATAAAGTTTTATAGTCAGAGTATTGTAGTTATGTTTGGAACCTTAGCAATTTTAGTATCATTTTTACAAGTTATAGTTACTATTGAGGATGTAAATATATACTTTAATTATATTTTTCAAGTATGTGTTATATTAGCTATAGTTGGATATATGTATTCTCCTTTAACACTTATTATTTTTTCTAATCCGGATATATTTTATTTAATTAGAAATAAGAGATTATTTAATTGGATTTTTTTGATGGAGCTAATTAGAAAAAACTTAGAAATGCTAGTTTGTATAATAGGTTGTTCGTATTTTATAAATTATAATATACAATCTACAAATATTATAAGTGTTTTATCATTATTATTACTTATTCCTATCATTGCCAATGTTAAATATTATATATTCAATAAAGTAAATTACAATAAGTGGAAGTTAGTAACAATACTAACATTTTCAATTCAAGTGTTACATCCCAATATATATCTAATCATTATAGAATACTTTATATCAATAGTAATTGTATCATTGGTTTTCAATAATTTAAATTTAGAGAAATTAATACCTATGTATGAATACCATTACAATGCAAGTAGAATAATAAAAATTGGTAGTAATAGTATATCAGTCGATGCTCTTGAAAATTCACAAAATAAAAAAGAAATAGCTGTAGAGAATATTCATGCATATGATGGAAACTCTATATTTTTTAAATTTAATAAAAATTTAGCATTCTTAATAAAAGATTACAAGTCTATGAAAAATAGAACCAATGCTATGAATATTATATTTATAGTTTTAATTATATCTATCGCTATACTAAATGTATTATTTCCAGAGTATAGGTTATTATTATATGTACTTCTGTATGGGATTGTTAATTCACAACTAAAAAGTATATTTAACAATAATTATTATGTTTTTTTTAACAAATTACCTTTATGTAGTTCAATTAAAAGTTTTATAAATGAAACATCTTTTTTCTCAATGTTAATATACACAATAGTCAATACGATATTATTTATTTTACAAGATAGTTTATATTATACTATACCATTTATAGTGTTGATTTCAGTAAGCTCTGTTTTGGTGTCAAATTATAATAGTTTAAAAAATTTAAGTATTTCTGTATTTAACTTATACAATATAGTATTAGCATCAATATATATCATGCTAGAGAGTTATACAATAAGTATTGTTTTAGTTGGACTGTATAGTTTTATATTATATAAAGTTCTATATAGATCGATAAAGTTAAGAGTAAATTTTACAGTTGAAAATTAAGTACTTGATTGATTACGAGATAATATGTTAGAACTGGAAGTATATTTTATAATAAAAAATAACTATATCCTAAATTAAACTAATACCTTAAAAAATAGACAGTTTAATAAAAGACTCTCTAAGTAATCATCTATTATCGTATAAGAAGTGATTAATTAACGATTATATACTTATCTAATATTAATAATATGATATTAGATTAATAGCAAAAAAGAACTATAGTTATACTCTAGTTCTTTTTTTGTTGTAATAATTTATGAATCAAACTTTAGTATTCTAGGTTGATTTATATTTTATGTATTTTATTCCAATACTTGTTATATATCTTTTTTACAACTTCATCTTTATTAAGTTTAACATTATTATTTGTAATATCATTTTTATATACATTAATAGAGTTTCTTAAAGTATCATAATAAATAATACCCGTAATATTACGGTTTTTTTCTGATTCAAGTTTTACTGAATAATCATTAGTAATTATATATAATTCATTACAACATTCAATATAATTATCTTTTTTATTATCTTTTTTATAATCATTCAAACTCACTTTTGTTTCTAATATTATAATTTTATTTTCTTCTAAATTCACACCAATTACATCAAATCTATAGTTATTATGACTATATTCTATATCACTTATAAAACATTTATTCAATATAAAATATGCTTTATATATATTGATTTCTAAGATTAGGGAAACTATATCCAAAACCCCAAAATTAACGTCGCTATGTAGCTATTAACACTATCAAGTATGGGCATTTCATTTTCAAGCAACTACCTATACTTGAAGATTTAATATTAAAATAAATAAAAAATTAGTCTTATCTTATATAATCTTTAATATAAAATTTTTCATAACTTCTATTATTCCATATATTTTTCCATGTTATTGTATAATTAAAATCACCTATAATTTTTTTTAGTTCTTTTATATCAATATTATTAAGGTAAATATAAGCAGTATAAGTATTTATTTTTTTATCATTTACTTGACCATCACTAAGTACTTTTATTCGTTTATCCTCTTCTAAAAGTTTGTATAGTTCATCTGATTCTACTTTAACATTTCTTATAAATATTAATGGAGCCTTAATCTTTATAGTAATATTTAATCGTTTAAATTTTTCAATTTTTTCATTTGATGATATTCCATTATCATTTTTAATTATTTGTTTATAGCTTTCATTTTCTATATTGTTTATTTCAGCCGAAAAATTTATTATAGGTTTTATAAACATACTAATATAAATAAATAATATGAATATTATTACAAATAAGATATATTGTATTTTATTTTTCATAGAAATTCTCCCTTACTAAATATGATAGCACTATTAAATATATAAAAAGTGTGAGCAATACAAATCTCACACTTTTTATATATTTTAAAAATATTAAAATAACTAGAAATTAGCAGAAACACTAGATGCTATTGTCCAAGCATAGCTTGTATTACTTAAACTAAATGATACTGTTCCACTTGAATTTAAACTAGGAGTAACTGTAACTTTCCCATAAGTATGTACATATGAACTAGATATTTTTTCGTAAACTGTATTTTTATTTGATGTTTTACCAGTAACACCTAATTCTGCCCATTTTATTCCATTAGTATATGAAGATGGTCTCTCTACAAATGCATATGATACACCTGTTTTAGTATCTAATGTACAACGATTTGAAACTGCATATTCTGTTGATAATTTTTTACTGTATATTGTATATCGACTTGGTAATGAAACTGATATACTATCCTCGTAAGCCGCTGGACGATATTTATCTGAAACCGAACTTTGTTTAATCCATTTAGATAATGATGCTCCATATAATTCTTTGTTTGAACCATTAATACAACTTTCTCCGATTGTATATAGTCTAAAATATCCATCAAAGACTGAATTCTGCCCTTGTGAAAACGCATAAGTACTATAATATTCATTTTTGCTTACTGGAACCATATCTTCATTTCCATCTTCAGTTTCGATTTTTTTTACCATAACATCTGTATACCCTATTGCTTTTATCGAAATATCTTCATTTTTTTCTAAGTCTTTAATTAGCTTTTCCTTTAACTCTGGAACTTCCTCAAAATGTTCATTTAATTCATTTAATTCTGTTTGAGTTGAAGATTTTCTATTTTTAACATTTAATTCTAATTCGCCATTACTATTAAGTTCTAAATCTATACCATCTAAATCAATTTGTCCCTCTGAAACCATATATTTTTCACTAGTTACCATAATAGGTTCGTCATTTGATTTAGATAAAGCATCTACTTTAATACCCTTCCCAAAACCTATTATTGAAAATACTAACATTAAACTTACTGCTTTTTTAAACATAATATTCCCCCTTAAATTTATTATTTTATGATTTTTGTCTAAATCATATACCATATTATAATAAATATAATATACATTTTTATCTAGTTTATAATACAGGTTGTAACTTTTTGTATTACTTTTTTGTATAAATTTATTATTTTTTGTCACATATCTTCACTCTATTATGACAACTATATCCAACACCCAAAAAGTAATGTCACTATGGCGTTATTTTCGGGTTCCAAAAGGAGAGGTGGCATATACCTTAAAGTTTCTTATTAAAAATAAGATGTAGTTATATCATTGTTATAAAGATAAATCTTTATCTTTTGCAATTTCTTTATTAGTATTTATTTTCAAAATATCAAAAAGATACTTTTTAATATTTTCAGACATATTAAAATTTCCACCTTCAACAACTTTATAAATATGCTCTTTTAAATCTCTAGCAAATCCATCTCCTATATCAACTCTGCCTGAATAAAATTTATCAGTACAATCTTTGTTAAAATGCAACTCAAATGAAGTTTTAAAATATGCTACCTCATAATTTGGGTCAGATTCTTTCCTAGAAAAATGCCTTTGTGTCAAAATACGAATTAACTCATTAGCATCTTCAAATTCATATATAGAGTTTTCTTCAATATGATGTTCTTCCGAAAATAAAAACTTAGTATATATTTTTTCTTTAGACTCAACTACATCTGCAACAGTTTCTATATTTTGTTCATTTGTATTTTTACTTTCAATCGTCTTTTCAATATCTCTATCATTAAATAGGCTATTTTCAATAATTGTAATAAATTCACTAGAAGTATCTTTTATTTCATTAAGTAATTTTTTCTTTTCTTTAATATCAGTATTTTTAGAGTAATGATTTAAGTATGATAAAGAATACTCACTTGTATCTATATTAAAATATGAACATACAGAATAAGCAACCATTTCAGCTTGAAACTCTTTTTCAGCTTTTGAATACTTATGTCTAGTATTAGCAGTATGTAGTTTTGCGTGTGCTAATTCATGTAATAGTGTTTTTACATTTTGTAATTGACTATTACGAGGGTTTAGAGCCACTTCTTTGGTCATGGTATAGCTAACACCTTTTGCAACTCCTAATTCACTCTTAGGGGCGATTATATTAACTCCTATATCATTTGCTACACTCTCCATAGCCTTATACATCTTGTCATAGTTTTCTATTTCGCCATCAAGCCATTTATTTGGGAATAATTTAGGCAAATCTTCGGCAGTTGCATTAGTTTGGCTAACATCAAAAACATACCCTTTCTTATAAGACATAGTTGGTGGAGCATCTTTTAATATTCCCTTTTTTAATTTTTCTTTTTGCTCCTTAGTAGCAAAATAAACTCTTTTAATATTCCCTTCTTCATCATAGAAATTTTTGATAGGTGTAGGAATTAAAATTTGAATACCCTTTTCACCCTTATTTACTGTAAATCCATTATCTTTCCAAAACTTAAAAGAACCAACTGCTCTAGCTCCACTAAATTGTTCTTCTATTTTTGCACAGTTCCCAATAGAGTAATTATGGAATTTAGACATATACTTTAGGTACTCTTTTATATCTTCTTTACTTTCAAAATAACTATTTAACTTATCATTTGTAGCCTTAATTATATCATCTACAGTTTGCTTAGTATTTTCTTTTTGATATTCTTTTTTAGTTTTATCTACTTTCTTAGTGTATTGTTTATGTATATTTTCTTTAGTATTTGAAAGAGAATCAATATTATCAACTTCGATTATATTAACATCAAAAGATGATGATATATTTCTAAGAAAATTTAATTGTCTTTCTTTAAAATCATTAGAAAAAGTTACTCCAAAATCTTTTGAAATCTCATCATTAAAATTATCAGTTATAAGTTGCATAGCACAAATAGTTTTAGTGAATTTATCATCATTACTATAAACAACCAACGTTTGTAAGGTATCCATTTTTTCATTAAGTACATCTAGTTTTGTAGTTAATTCTAAATAAGATAAATCATTTTTACATAAAAAATTAACTGTAGATACAACATCATCTACAGTTTCATTTATTAATTCACTATTCATTTTTACATCCATCTATTTTTCTCCAATCTATAAAAGACATTTTTGATACTCCTTTTGTTGATTTTAGTAGGTTAACTAAGTGTATCATAAGTGTCTTTTTTAGTTAATATATTTGTCTGATTTAATTATACAATCCAGGAATTAAAAAGAGATATAGAAATTAATCTATATCTCAAAAAATAAGTTTAAAACTCAATGGATTATGTTATAATATATTTATAAAAGGAACTGAAATCTATTCGTCGTAGAGTGATGTTTCCGTCAAATTATTTGTAACGTTTGAACTTGATTTTTATATCAAGTTCTATACCACTCTTAGTTTTCGTCGAACTAGAGTGGTTTTTTAATTTTTCAGATATGTAATTAGTCAATAGACCAAGACATATTGTGCCAATAGCACCTATGACAATGTTTATCATTTGTTCCATACTTCCTCACCTCCTTCCGTTAAGAAGTAGGCTTTACATTTAAGTATGGAAACACCACTCTATAGATTTCAATTCCTATATTCATTATATCATATACAAGTTAATACTACTACGTTTTATATTATAGTTTTCTTTTCTTTATCATAGAAAACATATAAAGTTTCACCATCTTCACATAAATTTTTATACAATTCTATCATTTCTTCATTTGCATCAATTACGATACTTTCATGTGTAAAAATATCCTTAATTATTATACATTCTTCTCCAAAATCATAAATATATGCTTTGCTCTTTTCACTTGTTATGAAACACTCTTCACTCATATTTTTATCTCCAATCTAATTTATTTTTATATACTCAAACCACAATCAATTTTTTGTTGTAGTCGTTCATACTGATTTAAATTTTTAATATTTTCAATATCTTTATGTAGTGCTTTTTGAATTGAATTTACACATCTACTATCTATAATAATACTATTTTTAAATCTAAATTTAGATTTTTTATTAGTCAATTTATCATTTTTTAATCTATCTTCTTGCTTTATATAATCTTTTATTTCAGATAAAAAAGAGTTCCCAATACGTTTATATAGGTCATCAATTTTATTTTGCCTATAGTCTTTATATTTCTCTCTCTTACCAACTCCGTATGCTTCTTTTAGTACTTCTTCTTGCCTATCTAATTTTGATAAAAGTAAATTAAAATCATCTTTTTTATAAGTATCAATATAGTGCTTAGTCATTTCATCAAGATATATATTAGCACTTTTCATAGTGTTATATCCATAGTGCCAATGTCTTTTATCGTCGGGTAAATTTTTAATAACCTCACCCATAAGTTCTTTTAATCTTTTATCTTTTTTTATTATATCAGTATCTTTATTTTTAATAATTTTATCTCTAATAATATTATTAATATCTTTATATATTTCTTTAGAATCTAACAACTCATTTACAAAAACACTCTTCATATTATCCAAAGTTTTCTGTTTCTTTTTTCCTCTTTCCTTAGTTGGATTTGGTTCACATATTGCAACATGGATATGTATATTATCCGTATTAAAGTGAATTGCTCCATTCCAAATTGCACTATCAGTTATACCTAATTTATCTAAAGATAATGCTATAGACTTTCTAACTGCATTTTTAATTTTTCTTTCATCAAGTTCATGTGTTCTTGAATTATATAAGCCATTTTTTTCTAACCATAAATTATCAAAACTAAAAACATCTTGCCACATTATACTCTTATTTTTTTGTGCTAATTCAAACAATTTTTTTGAATTATTTACATCATCTTTACTTAATATATCTTTTTCTTTATCAAATAATCCAGTTGTTTTTTTAGGATTACCCATGTAATCACTATACAAAGAATATCTACTATAAGCATCATTTCTAATTGCATCTTCTCTATTCATATAATTTATATATGAATTAAATTTATCAGAAGTATGTGTTATAAATTTCGACTTAACAATAACACCAACTATCTTTTTTTCTTTCATTATTATTTAACAGTATTGCTCTTTATATAATGTTTTTTAGCAATTTCAGTTTCTATTCTTTCTTTAGTCATTGTATATGCTTTATGTGGCATAGTATTGGTAGAAGGTATATTACCGTAGTCCTCATTAAGATATATCCCATTCATTAATTCGACTAATATTTTAGTATCTATATTAGTATCATTTGTAGCAGATTTTAATTGCTTAACTTCATTTTTTATAGTAGAAGATACTTCTTTCAATAAATCAGATTTTATTTCTTCAACTACTGCATTTGCTATATATTTATTAAGATTATTTACAGTACTATTACAATTTTCATTATATTTTTTAACTAAAGTATTTACTGCTTTACTTAAAGTTGAGATATTATTTTCAACTCTAAACACTTCTATAAGTTCTAAAGTTTCCTCTTCTAAATATAAATGTTTTTTAACCATGCTTAATATCTCCTTCACTATCATAAAACCTTGATATATCTATTACATTTTCATCACAAAATAATTTAAAAACTCTAGTAGATAAATCTAAAATACCTAAAGTTTTTTCTATTAGATAATTATATTTTTCATCAACTAACTTAACATGATTTGAATATGTAAGTTGTCTTAAATACATATTTAGATATTCATTTCTTGATATATTTTTTTCCTCTGCTATTTCATCAATCCTATTTATAATTTCAATAGGAATAGACCTAATTAATATATCAGCTCTTTCACTACTTTTATAATCAATAACTTTATTTTTTAAAGGTATATTTTTTTCACTACCTTTATAATCAATATCTAATGTATAAGCATCTTCCAAATCTATTATAAAATTATTTGTAAAATGACACATAGCTTCTGTATGTAATCTTATATTTTCAATTATTTCTTTTTGTAATTTTTGATAATTATATTCTAGTTCATTTGCTTCTTTTTCAAATGCAAACTCATCTACTTTTTGTTTTAAAAATTCATTTCTACTTATCTTTTTTTGTTTAGCCAAATTATCAATTTTATCTACTATATGACTATCTATATCTCTTAATATTAAATTCATTTTCATTATCTTCCTTGATTTAGAATTAATTTTTTATGTCGCTTTCTAAAATAAAAAGCTCCAAACTTTTTATAAAAAAAGAGCATAAGGAACTTTTGATATCACTTAAGGTGATATACTAGGCAAAGCCTAGTAATGTTCTCATTTTTAACCCTAAAATAGTGCTATCATAATTTTTCAAAATGTTACACTAAATGTTCCATAAATTATTACACAAATGTTCCACAAAAAATAGGATTTTTTCAGCCTATTTTTTGTGGTTTTTTATTAAAAATCTTCTTTTTTCTCCCTTAATTTTTCAATTTTTTCTTCAAGTTCTTTTATGCTTTTTGTTGTATTTTCTATTGTAGAATTTGAAGAATTTATTAAAGAATTTAACTTATTTATATTACTATCTGTTTGGTTTTGTTCACTTTCAGTTTGATATTTTTTATCACTTTCTAATTCACTTATTTTGCTTTTAGCATCACTAATTTTCTTATATTCTTTATCCAAAGTTGAATTAAATTCCTTTATATTTTCTGATAAAAAACTAACCTCAATATCAATTATTTCTTCAAAATATTTAGCACTTGTTTTTTCCTTTAAGAAAGAATCTTCTTTAATATCTTCTCTATCAGAATAGATTCTTACAACAGAAAGGAGTGAACTTTTATATGTAGATTTATTATTATTTTCATCTTTTTTATTCTCTAAATCTTCATCATCAATAGCATTTAAAATATCATTTTGATAACCCATAGATAACGATAATACTTTCCAATTCTTAGGAACTTTTGCAAAAATAACATAGTAATTATTATCTATATTTTGGTATCTTGTTTCTATTATTTGACTTGGATTTTGTTGCTCTCTAAGTTCAAATTTTAACTCTTTATTATCAATATTGCCTATATCATCTGCATGAATTATAAACTCAACCATCTTTGTTAAAGGGTTATATTTTCTACTTATAATTTTTGCATTTAATGTATTATTTTTTTGTATTTCATTTATAGTTGTACTTCTTATTTCTTTATTATTATTTGAATATAATGTATTTGAAAAAATAAAAAACATCATACCTAAAACTGCAAATCCCGATATAAAATAATAAAGTGCTGATGTATTTTCTTTAAAATATTGTCTTAAATTATCTATATATAATTCTAATTTTTCAAGCATATTATTTATTCACCAACTTTCTAAAATGTTGGATGTTCGTCAACGTATACTGATTCAAGATTATTCATTTTTTTGGGAAAATCTAAATACTCAATTCTCTTTGCAACTATTAATATATTTTTATGAGTTTTATTATTTTCATCACTCCAAATATTTAATTTTAAATATCCCTCAACTAAAATTTTTCTTCCTTTATCTAGGTTATTAACAACACTTTCAGCAAGTTTATTCCAACATTCAATAGTGAAAAAATCGACTTTATCATTATCATTTTTATAATATTCTTTTTGTACTGCTAAGTTAAATTTTGAAACAGGAATTCCACTTTCTTTTAAATATTTTAGACTAGGTTCAGTCGCTAATCTTCCACTTAATACAACTAAATTCATAATTTAATCTCCTATTCATATCTCACAAATTTTATAAAATATCACTTAGCATATCTTCTATTTCTTCTATAAAATGTTTAGACTCTATTTCTTCATATATTAAAAACTCTTCTATTCCAAAAGAATTTTTTAATCTATTAAAAATCATTTTAGATATATTTTCATGGTCATATCCTTTAACTTCTATATCATCTATTCTTATAATTTTTCCTTTAGCCTTTCCTGTTGTTAGATGTAAACAACCGTTGCTATTTAAAAATCCTTTTTCACCTTTTTTAACTGTCATAACTCTTTCACTTACTCTTGTATTTATCTTAAAATCTTCTCTAACTATAACTTCTTGATCTATCTTCATTTTTTAATTACTCCTTTTTATAAATTAAATTTTCAATAAAAAAAACCACAAAAGTAGTTCTTTTTCGCCCTTTTAAATTCAATTCTAAGGCATTTTATTTTTAATTTTGATATATAATATCCTTTAACTTTTTCAGTTTTATATTTATTAATAAAACTAATCAAGTTGTACTGTTCCAATTGTTGGAGGAATCAACAGATATGACACATCTTCTCCATTTAATCTTCTTTCCTCTCTATCAGCCCACCATTTTATATATAATTCTTTATTCCTTTTCTTAATTTCATCTAAACTTAATTCTCTTACATTAGTACACTGTGATATTTCACTTTCTTCTATAAATGAAAAGCCTTCTGCATACTCTAAAACTTCATTTTCTGATAATCTACGAGAAGTATAAAATATATATTCTTTTCCATACAAATCAAATGAATAATAATTAAAACTCATTGAGATACTCCTTATTTATTATTAAACTCTAATTTAAAATTAACATAATCACCGTTAATGCTCATTATTACAGTTGCATCATATGTGCCTTTTCCATCTTTCTTTTTAAATCCTTTTACATTAACTTTACCTTTTGTTAATAAAGATTTTGCTATTGTTTTAGTTATTTTTTTTCCTTTATCATTAAAAAATTTATTATTTTTCCATAACGTAAAACTACACTTTGGTTCATCTTTAAATCCTTCACAGTAGAAAGTTTTATCACTTTCATATACATTTTTCCCACACTTAGGACACTTACCTATAACTTCTTTTTCGGCTTTAGGTGTTTCAATTTTTTTAACTTCAATTTGCTTTGAATTATTTATCATGCTTGATAAATTTACACTAAAAATCTCTAAGGCTTTTTCCTTAGAGATTTCATTTTTATACACTTTCTTTAGCATTTTTTGAAGTTCAACGGTCTTTTCTTTATATAAATCTATATTTAATTTATCTAAAGTTTCTATTAATGAAATCCCTAAATCATCTATATAAAAAGTACCTTTATTTTCTTTTATATATCCTAATTTTATTGCTTTTTCTATTATAGATGCCCTTGTTGCTACCGTTCCTATTTCACAACCACTTAACATCATATTATACTCTTCATCTTCTGTCATTTTAGCCTTCTTAAATGGATTTTTAAGGTAGTTATTAAGTTCTTCTAATGTAATATGTTTAGATGCTTGTGTAGTCTTTTCTGATACTGAAATATTACATTGTATCTGCTCTCCAACTGCAAATCTAGGTAATGTTTTTTCTTTTAAATCATTTTCAAAGTTCAAATAACCTAACGATTTAACAACAGACCCTTTTAATTTAAAATCATATTCTCCTAATGAAAATATGATAGTAGTTTCTTCTAAAATAGTATCTTCTTTTAAAAAATTTGAAATAAATCTATTCTTAATTATATTATATACATCTAACTCTTTTCCTGTTAAATCTTTAGGTACTTTTGTAGTTGGAGTTATAGCACTATGGCTCTCAACTTTAGATGTATCGAATATAGACTTCTTATTTTTCATTTCTAAAATATTATCTTTATCTATAATATCAATTATTTTTTGAACCTTATCTTTTTCTGCATCTGCTAGATACTCTGTATTTGTTCTTGGGTAAGTTACATAACCTTTTTCATATAAACCTTGAATTATTTTTAAACTATCATTTGCACTCAATTTAAGTTCTTTTGATAATTTATTTTGTAGTTTATCAAGAGAAAATAATTTCTTAGGTTGCTTTTTAATCTCTTTAATTTGAATATCTTTTACTATAACTTTTTCTTCTTTTAATGGAGCTATAGCTTTTATACATTCTTCTTTTGTATCAAATTTTAATTCATCTATACTAAATTTAATTGTATTATTATCCTTTTCAAAATCAACTTCACCTTGATAATATTTTTTAGGTATAAAGTTTTTTATCTCCATATCTCTATTGTAAATTACTTCTACTATAGGAATTAATACTCTGCCTACTGGTAATGTTTTAAATGCCTTGCAAGTTAATAATCTTGTTAGATTTATTCCATATATCCAATCAACACAAGTTCTAACAAGTCCTTCATCATACAATAAATCATATTTACTAGAATCATCTAAATTTTTCAAAGCATATCTTATAGTTTCGTGAGTTTGCTCTGGTAACCAAAGCCTTTTTATAGGTTTTATTTGCCCTTCTAAGGCATTTTCTATGATTAATCTACCAATAACCTCACCCTCTCTATCAGCATCCCCACAATTAATAATTTCGCTTATATCATTTCTGTCTATTAATTTCTTTATCGTTTCAAATTGTTTCTTAACTCCTATATCATCTATTAGTTTAAATTTATACCTACTAGGAATAAATGGCAATTCTTCTAAGTTCCATTTTGTTTTTTCTCTATCAAAATAATCATCTATTGAATATAACTGAAATAGATGTCCAAAACCAAAAGTTACTACATATTTATCATTTTCAAAGTACCCATCATTCTTTTTAAAGTTTCCTCCTATAGCTTGTACTATAGTCATTGCCAAAGAAGGTTTTTCTGCTATAATTACTTTTTTCATTATTATATATCCTCTCTTTTTAAACTAAAAAATACAGTCTAGTTACTATATTTAAAATAACTAGACTGTATTTTTATAATTAATTATTTTCAACAACTCTTCTAACATTTCCATTAAATACTTTTTTCCAATACGAACTGTTTAAATCATCTATCCAAACACCTTTTGATGTTCCACAATGTAGGAATTTGTTATTACCTAAATATATACCTACATGACCATTATATTTATATGTATTGAAGAAAATAATATCACCTCTTACCATTTCACTAGAATTAACTTTTCTTCCAACATTCGCTAAACTATCAGTTACAACAACTTTATAATCACCTAAAGTCAATCCAGCACTAGCGAAGCACCAATGAACAAATGAACTACAATCAAATCTTCTATTTGCTATATCAGAAGGATTACGACCACCGCCCCATACATAAGGTGATTTTCCTACCAATTCACTACCAACTTTTATAGCAGTTTCTATTATCTCATTATTACCTACAACTCCATCACCTAAAAATATATCTAATCCTGTATTTCTAAACTCTATGGCATATTTAAACACTTTATTAGGATAATCAAACTTTGCATTATCTAAATCTACATTCATACCATATCTTGAACCACCATTGTAACAAGCGAATATTCGTCTTAATGTTTCTCTAAAATCAGAATCAGTTTCACTAGCAGACCAATTTATTAATTGCATATTTTCAGTACTATTATAGTCTAGTTTAGATACTTTCTTCTGTTGTTTTAATACATAATTTGCATAATATCTTATTTCATATGAACCACCTATTATTTGTGCTCTTACATCCTTCAGATATATACTCCACATTTCTTCACTACTTGAAAAACTATATCCACAATTCTTATAAATATTACCTAAACCTAAATTGATAAGATATGCCCATAAGTCTTTGCCTGACCCCGAATCATACTTTTGTACTTGCATAATACCATATGCTCCACCATATGAAGTTGAAGGATTGAAATTACTTTCTTGTTTTGATATAGCCGCTAAAACCCAATTAGGAATACCGTATATTTCAGATGCTTCATTGAAATATTCTATGTACTCACTTGGAACACCTACCAACAAAGAATTACCATAACTATTTTCATTTGATTTTTGATAAGCTCCTATTAATACAAATATAAGTGTACTCATTAAAATTATAAAAAATAAAAACGATAGTTTAATTGAAACTATCGTTTTTATAATAAATCTCATTCTATTTACTTTTCTAATATCTTGACTAATTGTACTCATATTATCACCTAATATACTTCTACGCTAATATTTACTATTTTCCACTCATTATTATTAGAATTTACTAAGAAATCATAAACAGTTTGTTCATTTTTATTAATTATAGATTTATTTTCATCTAACCAATTTGAAGTAACCTTAACCCTTATATAAGCATCTTTATTAGCATAGTCAAATGAAAAATCAGTAAAATCAATTTTTTCTATTGTTCTATATATATACCCATTTGTAGGCATTGAAGCATTTCCTATAACCTCTATTTCAAGTTCTTTATATAATTCTTCCTCAACTAAATTTTCAGCATTTTTAAATTCTTTTTGTGGCTCTAAACTTGAAATTTTATGATATGAGTTTAAAAATTCTTCAACTACTTTTTCACTTTCATTTTGTATGTTTTCTTCATCTGAAATTTTTGTAGATGATGTATTTTTATCATTGTTATCACTTTCTATAATATTACTTTCAATCTTTTTATTTATAGTATTTTCAGTATTATTACTATCTTTTTTGCTAAAAACAAATATTGAAAATAATATAAAGCAAATAACTAAACCTATGTATACCCCTATGGATTTCTTCTTTTCTTTATCCATTTTTATGCACCACCTTTGAATAATTCTAACTCTTCTGAACTTGCTTCAATACTAAATGAAATATTTCCTAATCCATTTATAGATAATATACAGTTCCCTTGCTCTAATCTAGGTATAGATGATAATTCACTATCTGACAGTTGACCATTAAATACATTTGAAAGTGTATCTAAGGCATTACTATCTTGTTGCATTATAAATTTATATTGAGTTAAATCAAACATTGTCTTTATCTTTTCAAACATTTCATTGTTTAAGTTACTTGGTGCAATATCTCTTATACTTTGAGTTGCAAAAATTAATCCACCGAAATACTTTCTTGCTTCTCTTTGAAATCCAATTAAATATTCTACAGCAGTAGGATTATTAGAGTTAATTATCCTATGTGCTTCATCTATTAGTATCATATATTTTATACATTCATTAAATGACTTAGTTTTATTATCATACATGGCTTTTTCTTTTCTACCTTGAACTAAAGCATTATTCCAAAGTAGAGTTAATATATTAAATACTTGTGCATTAAAGACTCTCACATCAAATTGTGTTAAGTTTCTAAGGTCAAATGATAATATAGGTTTATTAGTTATATCATCAACCGTAGAATGTCCATCAAATAGATTTTTATAATCTCTAACTATACTTTCTATATTAAGAATAATTGAGTCTAATCTTTCTATTTTTGTTTTAGGTATTTTAGGATTAATAATTTCATTTTCAATATCAGTATAAAGAGTTTCTTTTATGTATTGTAAAAATTGACTCATTGTAGGATATTCATATACACTATACTCACATGATTTATTTTTTTCAATTCCAAAATGATGATAAAACTTATTTAACAATT
The DNA here is from genome assembly GCF_958366745.1 of uncultured Romboutsia sp. Lineage (NCBI taxonomy): Bacteria > Bacillati > Bacillota > Clostridia > Peptostreptococcales > Peptostreptococcaceae > Romboutsia > uncultured Romboutsia sp. Next base: position 2,722 of record NZ_CATXCO010000006.1, on the reverse strand, counting down.
TATCAAATTCTCTTTGTTCTTCAACACTACAGTTCGGATTTAAGAATTTATACATTGTACTAACTTTAGCAATATGAACCATAAAAGACTCTTCATTATTCACTTTATTAGTGTTTTCATCTACTATAGTTGCTAATATTTGAAGAGGATTTATCATACCATTTGTACCATCAAGTGATACTGTACTTCCACCTAGTTCTACAACTAAATCTTTAAATTCACCTACTATATCTAAAATTCTGATAGTTTGTCCTTGTATTGCATTATCTAAAACTAATTTTTTAAGTAATGTGGACTTCCCAGCACCCATCATTCCGAAAACAACTGCATTATATGACTTTCTTTTATTATCTTTAGTAAACAAATCAAATAAAACATTTCCACCAGTTGTTGTAGTTCCTAAATAAATTCCTGTTGGGTCATTTAATTGTGTAAAATGAAAAAAGTACCCTCCACCAAGACTTGATGAAGGGATCGCTTTACCACTTCTTTTATTTTTTAAGTTTATCTGCTCTGAATATGGATTGAATAAAGAACACCATTCATACTCTTGTTCATTTAAACAAATAGTTGCTCTATATCCAAGTCCTTCTAATTCTTCTAATAAATCTTTTACTTTTTCTTCTAATCCAACTTTTGTTTTATCTGCTAAGTAATACCTTATATGTACTAATTTTATTACTTCGCCAAAGTTCGTTATGTCATCTGCTAACTGATGTAAACTTGAATATGTACTTTGTGCTTCAATCGCATTTACCTCATTGGTTTCTTCCTTATATCTATTTTTTTGCTCTACTAAAGATTTATTTATACTCTTTAATGCAGTTCTCTTTTTTTCAGTTGATATATCTATCGTTGTTATTACATTTTTCATTGATGTTAATTGTAATAACCAAAAGTAATTTACTTGATTTTTATACTCATAAAGATGTACTACTGTTTCGTAGCCATCACCCTTTTTTATAAATTTTTCATCAAATTTAATTCCACCTTGTGATTGAACTTTTGTAACAAAAAATGGATTAAAGTCATATGATTTATTACTAATCTTACCAAACATAAGATACCTCCATTTTGATTTGAATTATTTTTTAAATATTATAATAAAAAAGAGATATAGAAATTAATCTATATCTCAAAAAGTAAGTTTAAAACTCAATGGATTATGTTATAATATAGTTGTAGTATATGTATAAAAGTAACTGAAATCTATTTGATCATAGAGTGATATTTCTAACAATTATAATTTATTTAGCTTAAACAAAGCTACTCTTAGTTTTCGACGACAAAGAGTGGCTTTTTAATTGGACAGTATTATGTTTTAGAATTTTGATTATTTAATTTAAACAATATCTTTATTTTCTTCTCATTATTTATCTTTTTTAATTTCATAGAATCACTACTTAATCTAAGTAATAGATTTTCTCTTTCAAATATAGCCTTTTCATTTTCTGCAAAGAAAAATAAGTAAAATTCTTTATTTTGCCTATACTCTTCTAAAAACTTTAACTCATTAAGTCTTTTTTCTAAAAAATATCTATGGTTTGGATTTTTAGAATTTTCTAATTTATTTATTATATTTTGTTGCTGATTATATGTATTAACTGGAAATTGCATACATACTATCTTTATATCGTCTTGATACCCCCTTAAAAAGGACGTTAAATCTAAAACATGAGAATTAACTTCATCTATATTTAAAGAGTATATATCTTTACTCTCTATTTGTAGTATATTCATATAACCATATGTAGTTTTAAATATACTCTTATCTTCTACAATATCTATAATTGGAAATATATCCATGATAGTTTTATTAATCTGTTTTAATTCTTTTTTGTATTCTTTTTGTTTTTCATTTTTTAATTTTCTATTTATCTTTAAAACTTTCACAATTTCCCACCTCATAATCTAAAGAATGATACGTTAAATTATTCTTAGTAAGCAATATATAAATAGCTTGGTATACTCTTTTACTAGGATTTGTAGAACTTTTTAAGATAAAGAGTAGGCTCAATATTAATAAAAATACATAATATTGAAATACAAGTCCATCATATATGGCACTACTTGTTATCCATGCAAAAAACAATGTTCCAAGAATAATTATAAAGTCTTTTATATATATACTTTTCCAAAGTTTATTTTCACTTGATATTTCTTTTGGTATTAAAAACATATTTTTTTCCTTTCAAAAAGAGATAGTTCTAACTATCTCTTTTTATTATCAAATATTGTCTTATTCTTACTTTTTATTTTATCTATAGAATTTGATGTTATCCTTCCTAAACTTCTTCCACTCTCATAGTTACTTTTAATTAAAGGCTTATCTAATATAGTTTGCTTAATATGTTCTGATAGTGTTCTAGGCTGATTTGAATTATTCTCAACCTTAATATCTTTATTCAAAGGAGTTATGTTGTTACTATTTGAAGATTTCACACTTCTACTTAAAGATATATGCTCTAAATTTGATTTATTTTGTACACTAGAAGTTTCTCTTATTTTATCTAAATTACTCATTTCTTTATCTAATGAATTTATATTTCCACTTAATGGCTTAGATTCTAAGTTTGATTTACTTATGTCATTCATACTTTCCTCTAATGACTTATTAGGCTTATTAGCAATTCCTTCTATTTTATCTAAATTATTCATTTCTTTATCTAATGAATTTATATTTCCACTTAATGGTTTAGGCTCTAAGTTTGATTTATTAAAG
>NZ_CATXCO010000005.1:0-37876 GCF_958366745.1 uncultured Romboutsia sp. | reverse complement strand
AGCAGCTGACTTGTAATCAGCAGGTTGTAGGTTCGATTCCTATCACCAGCTCCAACGTGGAGGATTTCCCGAGCGGCCAAAGGGGGCAGACTGTAAATCTGTTAGCATTGCTTTCGGTGGTTCGAATCCACCATCCTCCACCACTTTGTATAAATTAAATATGCGGGTGTAGCTCAATGGTAGAGTTCCGGCCTTCCAAGCCGGCTGTGAGGGTTCGATCCCCTTCACCCGCTCCAAATTAAACTTATGGGACTATAGCTCAGCTGGGAGAGCACCTGCCTTACAAGCAGGGGGTCACAGGTTCGAGCCCTGTTAGTCCCACCATTTGCGGCCTGGTAGTTCAGCTGGTTAGAATGCCAGCCTGTCACGCTGGAGGTCGAGGGTTCGAGTCCCTTCCAGGTCGCCAACTTAATTAAATATCGCGGGAATATGGCTCAGTTGGTAGAGCAATTGACTGTTAATCAATGGGTCACAGGTTCGAGTCCTGTTATTCCCGCCATTGTATATGCGGGAATAGTTCAGTGGTAGAGCGTCACCTTGCCAAGGTGAAAGTCGCGAGTTCGAATCTCGTTTCCCGCTCCATAATAAAATATGGGTGCATAGCTCAGCTGGATAGAGCAACGCCCTTCTAAGGCGTGTGTCCGGGGTTCGAATCCCTGTGCGCTCACCATTTTAAAAGTTTCACATTAGTGAAACTTTTTTTATTTTATAAAATAAACTATATATTAAATAGTTTGTATATACTTAGATGAATATAGTATAATACATAGTGTAATAGTGCAAATTATTAATAAATCTCAAATAGGAGGAACAAATTGTGTTGGATATAAATTCCTTTTTCGGTGGATTTTTTGATATGATATTTAGTATGAGTCTAAATGATATTATAGATATATTAATAGTAGCGTACATATTTTATAAGATATTTATGTTCATTAAAGATACTAGAGCAGAACAGGTTTTAAAAGGAATTGTTTTGTTATTTGTAGCTACACAAATTAGTGAAATTTTAAAACTACATACATTATATTGGTTATTAATAAAAGCTCTTGATTTAGGTTTTATAGCTGCATTGGTAATATTTCAACCAGAACTTAGAGCAGGGCTTGAACATATAGGAAGAACAAAATTTAATTTCTTTTCGAAGAATAGCATAAGTGTATCAGAAGAAATTTTTAATAAAACAATAGAAGAGATAGTAGAAGCATTATATTCTTTATCTAGACAGAAAATAGGGGCTCTTATTATATTAGAGAGACAAACTAAAATAGGAGATATAATAAATACAGGTACAAGTATTGATGGTGCAATATCGAGACAATTATTGATAAATATTTTTATACCTAATACTCCTTTACATGATGGAGCAGTTGTTATAAGGGATTCTCAAATAAAAGCAGCGGCATGCTTTCTTCCGTTAACTCAATCGAAGGATTTGAGTAAGGATTTAGGTACTAGACATAGAGCAGCAGTAGGAGTAAGTGAAGTTTCTGACTGTATATCATTAATAGTATCAGAAGAAACTGGAGATGTATCTATAGCTAAAGCAGGTAAATTATATAGAAATATATCAAAGGAAAGAATGATTAATATATTAAGAAGTAATCTAAAGGTTACTACTCAAGAAAAAGGCTTTTTTAAAGGTGGGATATTTAAATGATAAATAAATTGAAATATAATTCTAAAATAAAGATTATATCCCTATTAAGCGCTATGGTACTATGGATGTATGTTATGGCAATTGTAGATCCAGAGGAAACTAAATTATTTGAAAATATACCTGTTACAATAACTAATAAAAATGAATTAAATGAAAGAGATCTTGTTATTTATCCAGAACAAGATCTTACAACTAATATATATGTTACTGGGAAATTATCAAATCTAAAAAAAGTAACAAAAGATGATATAAATGTATATGGACAAATAAATAATCCTCTGGAAGGAAATAATGAGATATATTTAAAAGTATCTACTTCTCAAAGAGTAAACTATGATTTTAAAAATCCAGTTATGATTGTTACCTTAGAAAAAATTATTAGTGAAGATAAAAGTATAAAAGTAGATATAACTGGTAGTGGAAAAAATAATGTAGACAATATTATGTTACAAGACAATATAGATAAAGTTAGTATATCTGGACCAAGAAGTTTGGTTAATAAAGTAAAAAGAGTCGTAGGAACTGTTAAAGTTAGTGGAGAATCTAATAATTTTTCACAAAGCATAAAGTTAGAGCCAGTAGATGCCAACGGTAAGGTTGTAGAAGGAGTAGAATTAGAAAAAGATTCAGTTAACGTTAATATAATCTTATTAGCTCAAAAGACTGTTCCAATAATATTAAAGTTATCTGATAATAGCGAATCAGGTGTAAATTATACAATGAGTCAGAATACAGTAACTATAAAAGGTAAAAAAGATATTGTAGATTCTATAAATAATATAGAAACTCAACCTGTAAAGTTATCTGAAATATTACCTGGAACAAGTAAAGATATATATTTACAAGTTCCGAGTGGAATAACTATAGAAACAAAGTATATTACAATAAATAAGAATTCTGAAGAGAATACACTAGAAGAATATACGTATACAGCTAAAGATATAGAAATAAGAAATAATACAGAAAATATAGATAAAAGTAAAATAAAAATTCCTAATAGTATTAATGTTAGTATAGAATACTTACAAAGTGAAGGTTCAATAAATAAAGATGATATAAAGCTATATATTGATTTAAATGAAGTATCCTTAGAAGATAATACTTGTAAGATAAAATATGAATCTATATATGAAATAGAAAAAATAAATATAGATCCGGATACTGTAACTATAGAAGAGTCATAGACTTAGTAATAAGATGCAACAATAATCATAAATAATTATTGTTGCATCTTATTTATTATATATGCTATAAAATTGTATATTATAAAATAAAGTAATATAATATTAATCGTTTAACTTTAAAGTATATGAATTACTCTATAGTGTAGATTTTAAATAATTATATTGTTCTTTTTCCCTATCTGTATTAAAATGTCTTTATGGATTAAACTAAGAGAATAATACAATTTAAATATACATAATAATATACTTATACGTTTTTTCTTTTTGAAAGGAGATCTTTAATGAGAAAATATTTTGGAACAGATGGAGTAAGAGGGGTAGCAAATACGGAACTTACTTGTGATTTAGCATATAAATTAGGTAGAGCTGGTGGATATGTATTAGCTCAAGGAAAAGATAAAGTTAAAGTAATAGTTGGTAAAGATACTAGAGTTTCAGGGGATATGTTAGAAGCAGCATTAGTTGCAGGTCTTATGTCTGTAGGATGTGATGTTGTTACAGTTGGAGTAATACCAACTCCTGGTGTTGCATATTTAACTAAAAAATATGAAGCTGATTGTGGAGTTGTTATATCAGCATCTCATAATCCAGTTGAATACAACGGTATAAAGTTCTTTAATAAAGATGGATACAAACTAGATGATGCAGTTGAGTTAGAAATAGAAGGGTATATAGATAATATAGAAAAAGTAGATTATCATCCAGTTGGTGAAAAAGTTGGAAGAAAAATATTTGTTCATAACGCTCAAAGAGATTATATAGACTATTTAAAATCTATAGTAAATGTTGATTTTAAAGGATTAAAGGTAGTGCTAGATTGTGCTAATGGAGCAGCATATAAAGTTGCACCAACAATATTTAGCGAATTAGGAGCAAATGTAGTAACTATAAATAGTGAACCAGATGGAAATAATATAAATGATAAGTGTGGATCTACACATCCAGAAAAATTACAAGAGGATGTTGTTAAGCATAAAGCTAACTTAGGTCTTGCATATGATGGAGATGCAGATAGATTAATTGCTGTTGATGAAAATGGAAACATTGTAGATGGAGATCATATAATGGTATTAAGTGCTATACATTTAAAAAATAAAGGTAAATTAGCACAAGATACTTTAGTAGTTACTGTTATGAGTAATATAGGACTTACTATAGCGGCAAAAGAGCATGGTATAAATCTAGCTACTACTGCTGTAGGAGATAGATATGTATTAGAAGAAATGAAAAACAGTGGATATAACCTTGGTGGAGAGCAATCAGGGCATATGATATTCTTAGACTATAATACAACTGGAGATGGAGTTTTAAGCTCTTTAGTATTAGCTCAAATAGTACTAGAAGAAGGCAAAAATTTATCAGAACTTGCAGCTGTAATGACTCAATACCCACAAGTATTAGTTAATGCTAGAATAAAAAATGAAAACAAGAATAAATATATGGAATATCCAGAGATAAAATATGAGATAGAAAGAATAGAAAAATTACTAGATGGATGTGGAAGAGTCTTAATTAGACCATCAGGAACAGAACCATTAGTAAGAGTTATGTTAGAAGGTAAAGAGGAAGGTCAAATAAAAGAATTAGCAACAAACTTAGCTAATCTTATACAAGAAAAATTATCATAATTTTTAAGGTGAGCACAAAAATAAAATTTGTGCTCATCAATAAGCGCCAGAACTTAGTTACTAGCGACAACGAATTGATATTATAAAAACTAAGTTGACGAGGTCAGAGTTTATCGAATTGTCGGCGGATGCTCTGCGGTGAGTTCACCATCGAAAGAACTTTCTTAAAATATAGGAGTAATTCTATACACAAAGGGAAGCTTAAGTGAATAATATATGACCTAACTCTAAAAATATAAATAATAATATTTTTAGGAGGAATTTAATATGTGTGGAATAGTTGGATATTTAGGACACAGACAAGCAACAGAAGTTTTAGTAGAAGGACTTTCTAAATTAGAGTACAGAGGATATGATTCTGCAGGAGTTGCAGTTAATACTGGAAATGAATTAGAAATAAGAAAGTTTAAAGGAAGATTAGCAATACTTGCTGAAGATTTAGAAAAATCTCCAATATTAGGTGGATTAGGAATAGGACATACTAGATGGGCAACTCACGGAGAACCATCTGATGTAAACTCTCATCCTCATTTTAACATGGATAGAACAATAGCTGTTGTACACAATGGTATAATAGAAAACTACATGGAATTAAAAGAAGAATTACAAGCTGAAGGTGTTGTATTCTTATCTCAAACAGATACAGAAGTTGTAGCTCATTTAGTAGATAAATACTATGAAGGAAACTTATTAGATGCTGTTTATAAAGCAACTGAAAGATTAAGAGGAGCATATGCTTTAGGTGTTATATGCAAGGATAACAACAATGAATTAGTTGCAGTTAGAAAAGATAGTCCATTAGTTGTAGGTCTTGGAGAAGGTGAAAACTTTATAGCATCAGATATACCTGCTATATTAAAATATACAAGAAATGTATACTTCTTAGAAAATGGTGAATTTGTTCATATAGTTGGAGATAAGTTAACTATATTAGATGAGAATAGAAACGTTGTTGAAAAAGAAGTTACAGAAATAACATGGGACGTAGAAGCTGCATCTAAAGGTGGGTATGAGCACTTCATGTTAAAAGAAATATACGAGCAACCAAACGGTGTTAAGGAAACATTAATAAGAAGATTAAATGATAATGGAGAAATCCAATTAGATGATATAAAAATGACTAAGGAAGACTTAGATAAAATAAATAAAGTTTATATAGTTGCATGTGGTACTGCATATCATGCAGGTCTTGTTGGTAAATTTGCTATAGAAAAGTTTGCAAAAATACCGGTAATAACAGATATAGCATCTGAATTTAGATATAGAGATCCATTTGTTGACGAAAATACTTTATTAATATTAGTAAGTCAATCAGGTGAAACAGCAGATACTTTAGCATCTTTAAGATATGCTAAGGAAAGAGGAGCTAGAATATTATCAGTAACTAATGTTGTAGGATCTTCTATAGCTAGAGAATCAGATGATGTATTCTATACTTGGGCAGGTCCAGAAATATCTGTTGCATCTACTAAAGCTTATACAACTCAATTAGTATCATTCTATATGATAGCATTAGATTTTGCTATAAAGAAAGGTACTATAACAAGAGAATTCTACAATGAAATGATAGATAAGTTAAAAGAAATGCCAGAAAAGGTATCGAAAGCTTTAGAGCAAGAAGAATATATAAAAAATGATGTTGCAAAAACATTAAAAGATGCAAATAGTGCTTTCTACTTAGGTAGAGGATTAGATTACAACTTAGCTATGGAAGGTGCATTAAAGATAAAAGAAATATCTTATATACATGCAGAAGCTTTTGCTGCTGGTGAATTAAAGCACGGTACAATAGCATTAATAGAAAAAGGAACTCCAGTAATAGCGATAGCAACTCAAGAAGAGTTATTCGAAAAAATGGTATCTAACATGGAAGAAGTTAGAGCTAGAGGAGCGTATGTAATAGCTATAGCTCAAGAAAAGAATACAGAAGTTGAAAAAGCTGCTGATAAGGTAATATATATACCAAACGTAGATGATATAGTATCTAGTATATTAACAGTTTTACCACTTCAATTATTATCTTACTATGTTGCAGTTGAAAGAGGTTGTGATGTAGATAAACCAAGAAACTTAGCTAAATCAGTAACAGTTGAATAGATATAAAAATAATTTATAAAAGTATATCCTCCTTAAAGTTGTCAATAATTTAAGTATGAAATGATAATTTTAAGGGGGATTTTTAAATGAAAATAGTTAAAGTTATAGCTAGTTTTTTTATACTAATGTTAATAGGCATATTTATTTCATATGGGGACACTGATAATAGTGGATATGATAAATTTTTGGAAACATTTAATAATACACAAGCAGATTTTAAATTTTATAATATAAAAGCTAATGGATTAATAAATTATGATATAACTAAGAATGAAATAAAAGATATATGCATAGATATAATTAATGACTTGGGTTTAGAAGAAAGTGATATAAAGTGGGAAGAAAAATGGGGTGAAAAAGAAAAACAGATATATATTCAATCAAATAATTCTAATAAAAGCATTTCTATAATTGGGATTAAAAAAAATAGTAATGAATCATATATAATTGTTGACATATTGGACAATAAGGTATATAAAAATATAGTGGATATTTATACAATTCTTGAGAAATCACTATATAAATATTCAAATATCATTGATATAAGTACATGTATATCGGGAGAGTTTTCTAAAAAATTACAATTTAGCAAATATGATGATATTTTCCAAGAAATATTATATAATATGAGTGCTGAAGAAATAGATAGAGTCGAAAGCGAGAACATGGTATCTATTACAGCATATAGTGAACTATTTGATGAAAATTATTTAGAGTATTTAGGAAATAAGATAAATTTAAATATAGGAATTAGGTATAGCGAGGATGATGATAAAACATTAATATACATAGCTACACCGATTATAAAACTAGATTATTGATCGATTATAAAACTAGATTATTGATAATGAGGAGAGAATAAAAATATGCCTAAGATATTAGTTAAAAAGAGTAATCCGCTTAAAGGAAGCGTTAAAATAGATGGAGCAAAAAATGCAGTATTACCTATAATAGCAGCAACATTATTAGCAAAGGGAAAGTCTACATTAAATGGAGTTCCAAATTTAAAAGATGTACATGTTATATCTGATTTATTAAGACATTTAGGAGCAGAGGTAGAGTATAATAATAATACTTTAACTGTAGATGCTACTAATATAACAACATGCGAAGCTCCATATGAGCTTGTAAGAAAGATGAGAGCATCTTTCTTAGTAATGGGACCATTACTTGCAAGATTTAATCATACAAAGATATCTATGCCAGGTGGATGTGCTATAGGAACTAGACCAATAGATTTACATCTAAAAGGATTTAAGCACTTAGGTGCTAAAGTTGATATGGATCATGGATTTGTAGAAGCTACAACTGAAAAATTAGTAGGTAATAAATTATACTTAGACTTCCCATCAGTTGGTGCAACTGAAAATATAATGATGGCAGCAGCACTTGCAGAGGGAACGACTATAATAGAAAACGCAGCAGAGGAACCAGAAATAGTAGATTTAGCAAACTTCTTAAATGAAATGGGTGCTAATGTAAAGGGTGCTGGAACAAACACGATAAAAATAAAAGGTGTAAAAGAATTAATAGGAACAGAGCATAATGTAATTCCTGATAGAATAGAAGCGGCAACATATATGGTTGCAGCAGCTATGACTAAAGGTGATATAACTATAGAAAACGTAATAATGGATCATTTAAAGCCTGTAACAGCTAAATTAATAGAAGCAGGTTGTGAAATAATCGAAATGGAAAATGCAGTTAGAGTAATAGGTCCAGAAGTTTTAAAACCTATTGATATAAAAACTTTACCACATCCAGGATTCCCAACAGATGTTCAAGCTCAATTTATGGCTATGCTTACTGTTGCAAATGGAAGTGGAACTGTAATAGAAACTGTATTTGAAAATAGATTTATGCACGTTGCAGAGTTCAATAGAATGGGTGCAGATATAAAAATAGAAGGTAGAAGTGCAATTGTTAAGGGTGTTAATCAACTATACGGTGCTAAAGTAAATGCTACAGATTTAAGAGCAGGTGCTGCACTTATATTATGTGGTCTTATAGCTGAAGGGGAAACTCAAATAGGTGAAATATACCACATACAAAGAGGATATGTAGATATAGATAAGAAGATAACTGCATTAGGTGGAAACATACAAATAATAGAAGATTAATAAATAAAGTTTTATAGTAATATAATATAAAGGGTTATTCATATACTTTAAAGATAAGTAATCTAAGGAGGAAAAGTATATGAATAACCCTTTAAGAATTTTAGCAGGAGTAATAGTATGCTCAGTTACATTACCAATATTTTTAAGTGTAGTCTCTTATGATGATATAGAAACCAATACTCCTCAAAAACAAGAACAACTAATAGAAAAAAAATCATCCTCAAAATATATAAATTATGAAACGGTAGATAAAGATTCACCTAAAATTAATATATACAACCATAAAACAGGAAAAACACAACAAATGGATATAGAAGAGTATTTATATGGGGTACTTTCAGGAGAAATGCCTTCAGATTTTAATATAGAAGCATTAAAGGCACAAGCTGTTGCAGCTAGAACTTATGTTATGTATAATCAAGAAAATGAAACATCTAAGCACAAAGGTGCAGCTGTATGTACTGATTATACTCATTGTCAAGAATATAAAAGCTATGAAGAATTAAAAAAATCCAAAGGTGAAGATTGGATAAAAAACTCTTATCCTAAAGTAAAACAAGCAGTAAATGAAACAAAAGGACATATCATAACTTATAATGGAGAACCTATATTACCATTATATTTTTCAACATCATCAGGAAAAACTGAAAATAGTGAAGAGGTATTTTCAACTGAATATCCATATCTAAGATCGGTAGATAGTCCATATGATAAATATGCACCAAAATACGCATCTACATTAAAAATAAGTAATAAAGATTTTGTAAGTAAATTAAAAAGTACATATAGTGATATAAATATAACTCAAAATAATCTTAGCTCTCAAATTAAAATATTAAATAGAAGTGATGGGGGATCCGTTGAAAAAATAAAATTAGGGAATAAAGAACTTACAGGTAGAGATATAAGAAATATATTAAATTTAAACTCAGCAAACTTTGAAATAAAATTTGACACTAACTCTCTAGACTTTGTAGTAAAGGGATACGGACATGGAGTAGGAATGAGCCAGTGGGGGGCTAATGGAATGGCAGAAGAGGGATATAAATACTATGAAATACTATCTCATTACTATAAAGATACAACAATAAAGGATTTATATTAAAGCATTAAAAATAAATGTAAAAAAGTGATTAAATTGTATAAAATTAGAAAATAAGGCCAACAATACAGATACACAATATATTTGGAGGTGCTGTATGAAGAAAAAACTATTAGAAAAAGATGGTTTTTACTTGGCTTTATTTGTATGTATATGTTTAGTAGCTATTGGTGGGGTTTGGTTTACAAAAAATAATGTAGATGAGTTAACATCAAATGATTTATTTGTAAATAAGACTAACGAAAATAGCAAAAGAGACGAAGATGAAGTACATTTAATAGAAAAAGAAGCAGAAAAAGACGACTCTATACCTACTTCAACTGGGTCAAAGGAAAACTTAGAAAAAGCCAAAGAAAAACAAGAAAATAAAAGTTCAAAGTTAAGTTTCTTAGGGACTAAAGTTGTTAGAGAATACTCTGAAAAAGAACCAAGTTATTCAAAAACATTAGATTTATGGGAAATACATAAAGGTTTAGATATAAGTGCAGATAAAGGTTATGAAGTAAAATCTCTATTAGATGGAAAAGTAGTTAATGTATTTAAAGATGACAAACATGGAATATCAGTAAGAGTAGAAGGTGCTAATAACGTAGTAGTTGTATACTCTAACTTAGATGAAAAAACTAATGTTAAAAAAGGACAGGAAGTTACAGAAGGTCAAGTATTAGGTACAGTTGGAAATACTACTTCAGTTGAAAGTGAAGATGGAACACATGTACATGTAGAAGCTTTTAAAGGTGAAGAATCTATAGATCCTATGACGCTTCTTAAATAAAAATAACTTAGCTTATATTGTCAACAAATATACGTTACTAAAAAATATAACAGACTTTAATCAAAAATGATTGAGTCTGTTATATTTTTTGCTTAACTCACATATATATCATTAAGGTTAGTATGTGAGGAGGGAATGTAGTGAGGTCTCATATAGAGGAGCGAGCAATCGTTGTAGCAAAATATATACTAGAAAAGAATACTACAGTAAGACAAACCGCTAAGACATTTGGTGTGAGTAAAAGTACTATTCACAAGGATGTTACTGAACGATTAGAGGAAATAAACCCAACCCTTGCAAAAGAGGTTAAAATGGTTTTAGAAAAAAATAAATCTGAGAGACACATCAGAGGTGGAATGGCAACAAAACTTAAATATGAAAAAGAAACGAAGAAAGATGTAGGGTGATACCTACATCTTTTTCTTGACTTAAATAAAGTTTTTGTATATTTTGTATAATAGGAGTTAAAAATGAATCGATAAAAATAAAAAAGGAGTTGAAGAAATGTCTAGAGCAGATATAGGTATAGATTTAGGTACGGCAAATGTACTTGTATATGTTAGTGGAAAAGGAATTGTTCTAGAAGAACCCTCTGTTGTAGCAATAGATAAGAAAGATAATTCTGTATTAGCAGTAGGTGAAGAAGCTAGGAGAATGATAGGAAGAACGCCAGGGAATATAGTTGCAATAAGACCTTTAAGAGATGGTGTTATATCAGATTATGATGTAACTGAAAAAATGTTAAAGTATTTTATAGATAAAGTCGTAGATAAAAAAGGATTTGGTAGATTCTTTATGCCTAGAATAATGGTATGTGTGCCTACTGGAGTTACAGAAGTTGAAAAAAGAGCTGTAGAAGAAGCAACAAGACAGGCTGGTGCAAGAGAGGTATATATAATAGAAGAGCCTATAGCGGCTGCAATAGGGGCAGGAATAGATATATCTCAACCTCATGGAAATATGGTTATAGATATAGGAGGAGGAACAGCAGATGTAGCTGTAATATCTCTAGGTGGAGCTGTAGTAAGTGAGTCTATAAAAATAGGTGGAGATAAATTTGATGAGGCAATAGTAAGGTATATGAAGAAACAACATAACCTTCTAATAGGAGAAAGAACTGCAGAAAAAATAAAAATAGAAATAGGTTGTGCATATAAAAGAGAAGAAGAGAAAACTATGAGAGTAACAGGTAGAAACTTAATTACTGGATTACCTTATGCCATAGAAGTATCTTCTTCAGAAATGTTAGAAGCTTTGGATGAGTGCGTTGAGCAGATAGTGGTTACGGCACATGTAGTACTAGAAAAAACACCTCCAGAATTAGCGGCAGATATAAGTGATAGAGGTATAATTATGACAGGTGGAGGATCATTATTATACGGATTAGATAAAAGAATAGAGGAAAGAACAGGTATAAAGGTAATAGTTGCTAATGAGCCATTATCTTGTGTAGCTGCGGGAACAGGAAAGGCACTTAGTTCAATAGATTTATTAAAATCGGGTGGAACATTTAATAAAAAATAAAATATAAATAAAAAATCCTGCTCTAAATGGAATAAACTATTTAAAGTAGGATTTTTTATTTTTGTATTTAAGTTACGTTGAAAGTAAAAGTGATAAAGAAATAATCTCGGCTAATTCTAGAATGAAACTAAGTCTGATACTATTAAATGAAAATCTATTATTTTCATCTATTTTATCTACTATACCTACTATTGAATAGTGTCCTATTTGAGGTAATTTTTTACCTACTCCTTTTCCGGGCAAGATAGGGCCTTCTCTTATTTGTATATTGCCTATACTGGTTTTTGAACCTAAACACGCATCTATAGCTAGAAAGTTACCTTTAGGATGGGATTTTTTTATATGTTCAATAGATTCATATATATTTAAAGCATGGATAGGGTTATCTAATGTACCGTAGACAGGGTATTTGAAGTCGCTGTTTTTTAACATTGTTCCAACTAAAGGTCCAAGTGCATCACCTATAGCTCTATCTGTTCCTATACAAACTATAACTGTATTTTCATCAATTACATCTTTAATAATTGAGCTTAACACCTGTACTACATTTTCTTTTTTATAATTTATTTTGGCTAAATACATAGGAACCCCCTTTCCAAAAAAATATATGAAAAATTTATATAAAAAATACCTATCTTTAAGGTTTAATAAAGTAAATTTGAGAGTTAAATTTATATATAATCAATTTGCAATAGATTAAGAATTAACTAGTTTTATAGTATAAAACTAAAATATATAAAACTAAAAAATAAATTATTATATAATATATTGACATTAGAATAAAAAGGTAGTAAAATTTATTATATTAACATAAAAAATAAATATTTCTTGATTACCTTATCAAGAGAGGCGGAGGGACAGGCCCTATGAAGCCCAGCAACCACCCATTAGGGAAACGGTGCTAAATCCTACAAGATTTTATATCTTGAAAGATGAGGTTAGTTAATTAATGTATTTATATACCAAAATTAACCTCTTCTTACTAAGAAGAGGTTTTTTTATTTTCAAGATACGTATGAAACTAACCACCTTGTGATAATAAATATATGTGAAAAATTTTAGGAGGATGGATTATGGCAAGACATTTATTTACATCAGAATCAGTAACAGAAGGGCATCCAGATAAGATATGTGACCAAATATCTGACTCAATATTAGATGCATTATTAGAAAATGACCCACATGCTAGAGTTGCTTGTGAGACAACAGTAACAACAGGATTAGTATTAGTAGCAGGAGAAATAAGTACTAATACTTATGTTGATATACCAAAGTTAGTAAGAAAAACAGTAAAAGAAATCGGATACGATAGAGCTAAGTATGGATTTGACTGTGACACTTGTGCTGTTATAACTTCTATAGATGAGCAATCAGGAGATATAGCAATGGGTGTGGATGAAGCTTTAGAAAATAAAAAAGGTGAAGTAACTGAAGATGAAATAGAAAAAATAGGAGCTGGGGACCAAGGTATAATGTTCGGTTTTGCTTGTAATGAAACAGAAGAATTAATGCCTCTTCCAATATCATTAGCTCATAAGCTATCTAGAAGATTAACAGAAGTTAGAAAAAATGGAACTTTAGAATACTTAAGACCAGATGGGAAAACTCAAGTTACAGTTGAATATGATGGAAATAAAGTAGTTAGAGTTCATACTATACTTATATCAACTCAACATGGAGAAGAAGTTGATAATGAAACAATAAGAAGAGATTTAATAGAGCATGTAATAAAAGCTGTTATACCTGCAGAATTACTTGATGAAGAGACTATAATATATATAAATCCAACAGGAAGATTCGTTATAGGAGGTCCTCAAGGAGATACAGGTCTTACAGGTAGAAAAATAATAATAGATACTTATGGAGGATACTCTAGACATGGTGGTGGAGCATTCTCAGGAAAAGACCCTACAAAGGTTGATAGATCAGCTGCTTATGCTGCAAGATACGTAGCTAAAAATATAGTTGCTGCAGGACTTGCAGATAAGTGTGAGATAGAATTAGCTTATGCAATCGGTGTTGCTAGACCATTATCAGTATTTATAGATACTTTTGGAACAGGAAAAGTTTCTGAAGAGAAATTAGTTGAATTAGTTAATAAGAACTTTGACTTAAGACCAGGTGCAATAATAAGAGATCTAGATTTAAGAAAGCCAATATACAAGCAAGTTGCTGCGTATGGACACTTTGGAAGAAATGATTTAGACTTACCATGGGAAAGAACAGATAAAGCAGAAATATTAAGAAAAGAAGCATTAGGAGAATAATTTAAATAAATCCTAATTTATACACCCCTTAGAGTAAATTTACTTTAAGGGGTGATTTTATTTATTATAATAAGGTATAATAATTACAACTTAAGACAAGTATAGAAATAGTAATTATTGTAGGAGAATAAATATGGAAAGAATAGAAGGAATGATAAGTGATATAGTATTTAAAAATGAAGATAACGGATATACTATAGCTCACTTAGCTAATTCAGATAATGAGATTGTTATAGTAGGATGTATGCCTACTTTATCTGTAGGAGAAAGTATTGAAGTAGAAGGAAAATGGGTAAATCATAAGACATATGGAACACAATTTGAAGTAGAAAAATTTATGCCTATAACTCCATCTTCCTTAGAAGGAATATATGTATATTTATCATCGGGAATGATACATGGTATCGGAGAGAAAATGGCAAAACGGATAGTAGATAAATTTGGAGTTGATACTTTAAATGTAATACAAAATGCTCCCGAAAGATTAAAGGAAGTAGAAGGTATTGGAAGTAAAAAAATAGACCAAATAGTAAAAAGCTATGAGGAAAATAGAGAACTTAGAAATATAATAATTGAACTATCTCCATATGGAATTACTCCAAATTACTGTATGAGAATATATAAAAAATATAAAAATAAAGCAATTAAAATAATAAATGAAAATCCATATAAATTAGCAGAAGATATAAGGGGAATTGGATTTAAAATAGCAGATAATATTGCTAATAAAATAGGTATTGAAAAAGACTCTAAAGATAGAGTATCACAAGGAATTTTGTACACACTAAATCAATCGTTAGGAAATGGGCACACCTATCTACCAAAGCATATTCTTTTACAAGAAGCATCAAAGTTACTAGAAGTAAAATCTACAATAATAGAAGAATGTATAATTTCATTAGCATATGATCAAAAAGTTCATATAGAAAATGTTAATGGAGAACAATTAATTTATTTAATACCATATTATTTATCAGAAAATGGAGTTTGCAAACAAATAATAAAGTTATCACAGTTTGAATTTGAAAACTTAAATATAGATATAGATGAAGAAATTAAGTATGTAGAAGAAGAAAATAGTATAAAACTGGCTAAAAATCAATCATTGGCGGTAAAAGAAGCTATAGAAAATGGAGTAGTTATAATTACAGGTGGACCAGGAACTGGTAAAACTACAACTATAAACACAATAATAAAAATATTCGAAAATAATAAAAAAGAAGTTATATTAGCGGCACCAACGGGAAGAGCTGCTAAGAGAATGAGTGAAACATCAGGAAGAGAAGCAAAAACTATACATAGACTACTAGAAATGGGATATGCAACAGATAGTGAAGAGCTTCAATTTATGAAAAATGAGGAAGACCCTATAACTGCAGATGTAATAATTATAGATGAAGTATCTATGGTAGATGTTTTACTTATGTATAGTTTACTTAGAGCGATAAAGCCAGGAACAAGACTTATATTAGTTGGAGATAGCGACCAGTTACCATCAGTAGGTGCAGGAAATGTTTTAAAGGATATGATTGATTCAAATGTAATAAATGTAGTTAGATTAAATGAAATATTTAGACAAGCTAGAGAAAGTATGATAGTAGTGAATGCTCATAAAATAAATAAAGGAGAGCCATTATTTTTAAATAGTAAAGGTAAAGATTTTTTCTTTTTAAGAAAAGGAACTAATGAAGAAGTTATAGAGGAAATTGTAGGGTTAGTAAGTGAGAGGCTTCCAAAGTTTTATAAATTAGATAAACTAAAAGATATACAAATACTTTCGTCTATGAGAAAAGGTGATTTAGGAGTAATAAACTTAAATAATGAATTACAAAAATATCTAAATCCACCACATAAGTTTAAAGTAGAAGAAAGTTTTCAAAAGCGTATATTTAGAGTTGGCGATAAAGTTATGCAAATAAAAAATAACTATACTAAAAAATGGGAAAATGAAGATAAAAGTGAGAGTGGTGAAGGTATATACAACGGGGATATAGGATATATTTATCATATTGATAAAGAGAATAAAAAAATATATGTCTTATTCGATCAAGTAAAAATCGTATCCTATGGATATGATGAATTAGATGAACTAGACCATAGCTTTTGTACAACTATACATAAAAGTCAAGGAAGTGAGTTTCCAGTAGTAGTTATACCTATAACATGGGCTCCACCAATGTTACTTAGTAGAAATTTATTATACACAGCTGTAACAAGAGCTAAAAAGTTAGTTGTACTAGTTGGGGATGTAAAATATTTAGAATATATGATAAAAAATAATAGAACTAATGATAGATATTCCAATTTATCGTATAAATTAAATAAATTTAGGGAAGAAGGATTATTGATAAAATAAATATGATACAAAATATTTTTTTGAATTTGATTACTAATTTAATTAATGTATTTTTAGATTTTTTATACCCTGAAAATATAAGTTGTATATTATGTGATTGTTCCATAAGCAAAAATACTACATACTCTATGTGCAAGGATTGTTTTAGTAATATAAATTTTATATTAGACGGATGTATTAAATGCGGTAAGCCTATAATTAATTATTCTTTAGAAGAACAAAGTATAGATGGTTGTAGTTATTGTTTAAATAAGAGTTTTTACTTTGATAAAGTAATATCTTGTGTAGAATATACAGAAATTAGTAAAAAAATAGTTTTTGGACTAAAATATAATAATAAGACTTATTTGAGTAAATATATTGCAACTATAATGAAAGAGAAATTAGATTTAGAAAATATTAAATTTGATTATATATTATTTGTTCCATTACATAAAAAAAGATTAAGACAAAGAGGGTTTAATCAAGCTGAAAAGATAGCTATGGATTTAAGTAAGATAGTAGATATACCTACTGTAGATAATATATCAAGAAAATATAATACAAAAAGATTATATAAATTAGGTAAAGAAGAGCGAATTAATGAATTAAAAAATGCATTTGTGATAAAAGAGAATATAATTGATTTAAAAAATAAAAATGTATTGCTTGTAGATGATATATTTACGACAGGCTCAACGGTTAATGAAATATCAAAGATTTTAAAAATAAATGGAGTAAATAAAGTTTTTGTATCTACTTTCTTAACTAGAACAGATACATTTTATGTTAAGGCATAATTTTCTATTGACATAATTCATTTAAAATATTAAAATAAGTTAGTAATATTTAGGTCTGTGGTTGAAAGTCCAAGCCAGTCGCAGGCAAAGGGATCCACGTAAGTCAACACTAAAAATGGGGTTGATGATCATGGTGCGGCTTAGAAGTAAGACCTACCGGTATAAAATCGAGAGAGCTAGTAGTGCGGCAAACCCAAGCGAACCCTCCAGTAGGCGAGTGTGGGGTCAAAAACCAGGTCAGCTAAATATTCAAAAGTACCTTTTTAGGTGCTTTTTTTTACAAAAAATTTGATTATATATTATAAAATTTGACATAAATACACAAATTAGTAACAACTTAAGTTGAAATTTGTGGATATATATAATGTTAAAAATAGCTAGAAATACACAAAAGTAAGACTTATTAACAATTTTATCCACATTATCAACAGGTATATTAGTGGATAATAATCCACATTGTTAACAGTTATTATTAAATTAAATAAATCTTTATTTAGTTGAATATATTAAATTATAAAAGCTAACAATAAAATAAAGGGTTTTATAACAGATATATAGAATATAAAAATAAAGTATAAATATTTATACTGGTATAACTGAAGGGAGATGTTCTTATGAATATAATAATATCTGGAAAACAAATGGATTTAACAGATGGAATAAAAAATGCCATAGAAGAGAAATTAGGAAGATTGGATTTCTACCTTCATCCAGCAACAGATGTAAAGGTTACAGTGAGTGCTAAAAAAGCAAGACAAAAAGTAGAAGTTACAATAATACCTATAAGTGGTCCGATAATAAGAGCAGAAGATATAGAGGAAAATTTATATGCAGCTATAGATGTTGTATATGACAAATTAAATAAGCAGTTAAGAAAATATAAAAAGAGACTACAAGATAGACATCAATCAAATGAAAGTATAAGATTTGATGCGATAGAGGATATAGAAGAAAATGATTATTCTTCAAATGAAGATAATTTAGATATAGTAATAAAAAGAACTAAGAAATTTGGTGTAAAACCAATGAGTCCGGAAGAAGCTGTTTTACAAATGGATTTATCAGAACATGATTTTTATATGTTTAGGAATTCTGAGTCAAATGGTATATCTATAGTATATAGACGTAAAAATGGTGGATATGGATTAATAGAATCGGAATAATATAGTATAAATAATTATAAGAGCTATTGATAAATTTAATTGTCGATAGCTTTTTTTGAGCAAATAATATTACATAGAGTATTTTTATGGTAAAATATATAGATATTATATAAATGTACGAGGAGAGATTTTAAACATGGGTTTTTTAGATAATTTATTTAATATGGCAGATAAAAAAGAGCTAAAAAAATTCAACAAGATAGTTGATAGCATAGATTCATTAGAGCCAAAATTTGAATCTATGTCAGATAAAGAGCTTAAAGACATGACAAATGTATTTAAAGAGAGATTGGCAAATGGAGAAACATTAGATGATATACTACCAGAAGCTTTTGCCGTTGTAAGAGAAGCCTCTAAAAGAGTATTAGGAATGAGACACTATAGAGTTCAACTTATAGGTGGAATAGTTCTTCATCAAGGTAGAATAGCTGAGATGAAAACAGGAGAAGGTAAAACTTTAGTTGGAACAGCTCCAGTTTATTTAAATGCTCTTACAAGTAAGGGTGTACATGTTGTTACAGTAAATGATTACTTAGCAAAGCGTGACAAAGAGCAAATGGGAAAAGTATATGAGTTCTTAGGAATGACTGTTGGGGTAATAGTTCATGGACAAGATCCACAAACAAGACGTGCACAATATCAATGTGATATAACTTACGGAACAAATAACGAATATGGATTTGACTACTTAAAAGATAATATGGTAATTCATAAAGAGCAAATGGTTCAAAGAGAATTAAACTATGCTATAGTGGATGAGGTTGACTCAATACTTGTTGATGAAGCAAGAACACCACTTATAATATCTGGACCTGGAGATAAATCTACTCATTTATATTCAGATGCTAATACATTTATATTAACATTAAAGCCAGATGATTATGAAATTGATGAAAAGCAAAAATCAGTTGCGTTAACTGAGTCAGGTATACAAAAAGCAGAAGTTTACTTTAATGTTGAAAATATAACAGATATAGCTCATATGGAATTATATCATCATATAAATCAAGCATTAAAGGCTCATACAAATATGAAAAAAGATGTTGATTATGTAGTAAAAGATGGAGAGATAATAATAGTTGATGAATTTACAGGAAGACTTATGTTTGGTAGAAGATATTCAGAAGGATTACATCAAGCTATAGAAGCTAAAGAAGGATTAAGAATACAAAGAGAGTCTAAAACTTTAGCTACTGTAACATTCCAAAACTATTTCAGAATGTACAATAAACTTGCAGGAATGACAGGTACTGCTAAAACTGAGGAAGAAGAATTTAAAGCTATATACAAAATGGATGTAGTTCAAATTCCTACAAATAAGCCAGTACAAAGACAAGATTTATCAGATGCAGTTTATAAAAATGTAGTTGGTAAATTTAATGCAGTTGTTGAAGATATAATAGAAAGACATAAAAATAAGCAACCGATACTTGTAGGTACTGTATCAATAGAAAACTCTGAATTAATATCTCAATTATTAAAGAGAAGAGGAGTAAAGCATGAAGTATTAAATGCTAAATACCATGATAAAGAAGCTGAAATAATAGCTCAAGCTGGTAGATTAGGTGCTGTAACTATAGCAACTAATATGGCAGGTCGTGGTACAGATATAGTACTAGGAGGTAACCCAACATTCTTAACTAAAAAAGAAATGAAGAAGTTAGGATATGATGAAAGTGTAATAAATAAAGTAGATGCTTCTTTAGAAGGTATAGATAGAGAAGGTAACGAAGAGTTATTTGCAGCTAGAGAAAAATACGAAGAATTATATAAAAAATATAAAGAAGAAACAAAAGCTGAGCAAGAAGAAGTTATGAAAGCTGGAGGGCTTGCTATAATAGGTACAGAAAGACATGAATCTAGAAGAATAGATAATCAGTTAAGAGGACGTGCTGGTCGTCAAGGAGACCCAGGTAGCTCAAGATTCTATATATCTTTAGAAGATGATCTTATGAGATTATTTGGAAGTGAAAGAATATCTAGTGTAGTAGAAAAAATAGGTCTTGAAGAAGATATGCCTATAGAACATAAAATGTTAACTAAATCTATAGAAGGCGCTCAAAAGAAAGTAGAAGGTAGAAACTTTGGAATAAGAAAGCACGTACTTCAATATGATGATGTTATGAATAAACAAAGAGAAATAATATATGCTGAAAGAAGACGTGTTCTTGAAGGTGAAAACTTACAAGAGCAAATAGAAAATATGATTCATTCTTTAATAGAAGAAGGTGTTATGTCATACTCTCAAGATGGATTTGATGCAGAAAGATTTGTAGAGTACATGTATAATTTATTCATGCCAAGAGGAAGCATAGAAGTTTCTGATATAGAAAATCTTAAAACAGAACAAGTTATAGAAAAAGTATTTGAAATAGCTATGAAGATATACAATGGAAAAGAAGAAAGAATAGGATCAGATAGAATGAGAGAAGTGGAAAGAGTTGTACTTCTTCAAGCAGTTGATAGCCATTGGATAGATCATATAGATGCTATGGATCAATTACGTCAAGGTATAGGTCTTCGTGCAATAGGTCAACAAGACCCTGTAATAGCATATACTGATGAAGGATTTAATATGTTCAATGAAATGAATGCTCATATAAAAGAAGACACTATAAAATACTTATTCAATATAACTATAGAAGAACCAGTTGAAAGAAAGCAAGTTATAGATGTTGACCATTTATCATCTAATGTAGATGAAGATGCTAACAGTAAAACAGTTAGAAAAGAAGATACTACAGGAAGAAATGATGACTGTCCATGTGGAAGTGGTAAAAAGTATAAAAAATGTTGTGGAAGATAATTTTGGAGGACCAAAATGTTAAATATACAAGAGTATAGAAGTAGTATGGAGTGTATGACTTCAAATATAGAAGAATTGAGGGATTCTCTTTGACATTGCTTCATTATTAATTAAGATACAAGAAAATGAAGAGAAAATGAATCATCAAGATTTCTGGAATGATAATGAGTTAGCTCAAAAAGTGCTACAAGAAAACAAAGGTTTAAAAGAAACTGTAGAAGAGTACAATCAATTAAAAGAATCTTTAGAAGAGATAGAAGTATTAATTGAAATAGGCTTAGAAGAAAGTGATGATTCAATAGAAAAAGAAATAGAAAAATCTATATCAAATCTTGAAAAAGAAATTGATAGGGTTAGAATAAAAACTCTTTTAAGTGGAGATTATGACAAGAATAATGCGATACTATCTATAAATGCAGGAACAGGTGGACTTGATGCTCAAGATTGGGCTCAAATGTTACTTAGAATGTATATAAGATGGGCAGAAGCTAAAGGATATAAAGTTAAAACATTGGATTTACTATCAGATCCAGAAGCAGGAATTAAAAGTGCAACACTTCATATAGAAGGGCTTAATGCTTATGGATACTTAAAAAGTGAAAAAGGAGTTCATCGTATTGTTAGGATATCTCCTTTTGACCCTTCTGGAAAAAGACATACATCTTTTGCATCTATAGATGTTATACCAGAATTAGATGATAGTATAAATATTGATATAAATCCAGCAGATTTAAAAATAGATACCTATAGAGCATCTGGAGCAGGAGGTCAGCATGTAAATACTACAGACTCAGCTGTAAGGATAACTCATATACCTACAGGTGTAGTTGTACAGTGTCAAAATGAAAGATCTCAACATAAAAATAAAGATACTGCTATGAAGATGCTTATGGCTAAACTTATAGAATTAAAAGAGCTTGAACAAAAAGAGAAAATTGAGGATATACAAGGAAAGTATTCTCAAATAACTTGGGGAAGCCAAATAAGATCATATGTATTCCAACCATATAAGCTTGTAAAAGATCATAGAACAAACGCTGAAATTGGAAATGTAGATAGTGTTATGGATGGAAACTTAGATTTATTTATAAATGAGTATTTAAAAATGAATAAGTCTAAAAATAGTTAAAATAGGGGCTTGAGAATTTAATTCTCAAGCCTTATTTAAAAGTATAAATTTAAACGAAAGAAGAGTGGGTTTTATGAATATAAATGATATTCTAAAAAAGGAATTTAATCTTAGAGATGAACAAATAAATAATACAATAAAACTTATAGATGAAGGAAATACTATTCCTTTTATAGCTAGATATAGAAAAGAAATGACTGGAGAAATGAGTGACGTTACTCTGAGAGCTTTTTATGATAAATTAATATATTTAAGAAATCTTCAAAATAGAAAAGATGATGTAATAAGAATAATTGAAGAACAAGGAAAGCTTACATCAGAAATAAAAGTAAGTATAGAAAAGGCGAATACTCTTCAAGAAGTAGAAGATATATATGCGCCATATAAACAAAAGAAAAGAACTAGAGCAACTATAGCAAAAGAAAGAGGATTAGAACAACTAGCATTAGATATATTAAATAAAAATATATCTAATATAGATGAAGAAGCATCTAAGTATATAAATCCAGAAAAAGAAGTAAATTCAGTTGAAGATGCTATTAAAGGAGCTAATGATATAATAGCTGAAATAGTTTCTGATGATGCTAAAATAAGAAAATATATAAGAGAGCTTGCATTAAGAGAAGGTGTAATAGTAACAAAAAATTCAAATGAAGAAAAATCAGTTTATGATATGTATTATGATTACAGTGAGTCAGTAAAAACTATAGCACCACATAGAGTATTAGCAATAAACAGAGGAGAAAAGGAAGATTTCTTAAAAGTAAAAGTAGAAATCAATAATGAAAAAGTAATAAACTATATAATAAATGAATATGTAAATGATAAGAATTTAAAAAATAAAGAAGTAATAGTTAGTGCAATAGAAGATTCATACAAGAGATTAATTTTCCCATCAATTGAAAGAGAAATAAGAAATACTCTTACTGAAAATGCACAAGAAAGAGCGATAAGTGTATTTGGAAAAAATGTAAAAAGTTTATTACTTCAAGCACCAGTAAAAGATAAGGTTGTTATGGGATTTGACCCTGCATTTAGAACAGGATGTAAGATAGCTGTAGTTGATAAAAATGGTAAATTATTAGATACTACAACTGTTTATCCAACAGAGCCACAAAATAAAGTAGAAGAATCAAAAAAAGAATTAAAAGCATTAATTGAAAAATACAATATAGATATAATCGCTATAGGAAATGGTACAGCTTCAAGAGAATCAGAAAAGTTTGTATCAGATATGATAAAAGAAATAGATAGAGAAGTTCAATACATAATAGTTAGTGAGGCTGGTGCATCAGTTTACTCTGCATCAGAGCTTGCAAATGAAGAACACCCAGACATAAACGTATCTTTAAGAGGAGCCATATCTATAGCAAGAAGACTACAAGATCCATTAGCTGAACTTGTAAAAATAGACCCTAAAAGTATAGGTGTAGGTCAATATCAACACGACTTAAACCAAAAGAAATTAGAGGGAGTATTAGACGGAGTTGTAGAAGATTCCGTAAATAGCGTTGGTGTAGACTTAAATACAGCGTCATACTCTTTATTAGAGCATATAGCAGGTATAAGTAAAACTATAGCTAAAAACATAGTAGCTTATAGAGAAGAAAATGGAGATTTTACTTCAAGAGCTCAAATTAAGAAAGTAAAAAGACTTGGACCACAGGCATTTACTCAATGTGCAGGATTTATGAGAATAGAAGGTGCTAAAAATCCTCTAGATAATACAGGTGTACATCCAGAAAGCTACGATATATGTAAAAATATGTTAGATATGCTTGGATATTCATTATCTGATGTTGAAAATAAAAATATATCAGATATAGATTCTAAAGTAGAAGCTATAGGTATAAAGGAACTAAGTAGTAAACTTCAAGTAGGAGAAGTTACTTTAAAAGATATAATAGCTGAAATTAAAAAGCCAGGAAGAGACCCTAGAGAAGAAGGAATAAAGCCTATACTTAGAACAGATGTATTAAAGATAGAAGATATAACAGAAGGTATGATACTAAAAGGAACTGTAAGAAATGTAGTTGATTTTGGTGCATTTGTAGATATAGGTATAAAAAATGATGGATTAGTGCACAAATCTGAGATGAGTAAAGGATTTGTAAAAGACCCTATGACAGTTGTAACTGTAGGAGATATAGTTGATGTAAAAGTTATAGGTGTTGATATGAATAAAAAGAGAGTAGCTTTATCTATGAAAATGTAGTTAAAGCAGAGGAGATTAAGATGATATTTATAAAAAATGGAACAATAAATACAATCACTAATGGAATTATCAAAGGTGATATTTTAGTAGAAAATAAAAAAATAAAAGCAATAGGAGAAAATTTAGAAGTACCTCAAGATGCAAAAATAATAGATGCAGAAGGAAAACTAGTTTTTCCGGGATTTATAGATGCACATACTCATTTAGGTTTATGGGAAGATGGTATGGGATTTGAAGGTGCTGATGGTAATGAAGAAACAGATCCTATAACACCTCATCTTAATCCTATAGATGGTATAAATCCTATGGATAATACATTTAAAGAAGCTAGAGAAGGTGGAATTACATCGGTATGCACAACACCTGGAAGTGCAAATGTAATGGGTGGAGAATGTATAGCTATAAAAACATATGGAAAAAGAATAGATAAAATGGTTATAAAAAACCCTGTTGCCTCAAAAATAGCTTTTGGAGAAAATCCAAAATCTTGCTATGGTAGAGATGAAAAAATGCCACAAACAAGAATGGCAATAGCAGCTCTTTTAAGAGAGCATTTAAAGAAAGCTGAAGAGTACTTAGAGCAAATTGAATTATATATGGAACATGAAGATCATGATAAGCCAGAATATGATATGAAAATGGAAAGTTTATTACCTGTTTTAAGAGGCGAGATACCTTTTAAAGTTCATGCACATAGAGCTGATGATATGTTTACAGCTATAAGAATAGCAAAAGAATTTGATATAAAACTTACATTAGATCACTGTACAGAAGGACATTTGATAGCTGATGAACTTGCAGAAGAAGGGTATCCAGTAATTGTTGGGCCATCTTTATCAGAAAGATCTAAAATAGAGTTAAGAAACTTAACTTTCGATACTCCAGGGATTCTTTCAAATGAAGGATTACAAGTATCTTTAATGACCGATCATCCAGTAATACCAGTACAATACTTACCTATATGTGCAGGGATAGCTGTAAAGCATGGAATGAAAAAAGAAAAAGCATTAGAAGCAATAACTATAAATCCTGCTAAAACCCTAGGTATAGATGAAAGAGTTGGGTCTATAGAAGTTGGTAAAGATGCAGATATAGTTATATGGGATAATGATCCATTTGAATTACAAAGTAATGTATTAGTTACTATAATAGATGGAAAAATTGTATATGAAAAATAAATTTTAAGCTATAGATGCTTTATTAAAATTTTACTTAAAGTGAGATAAAGTATATAATTTGATTATATAAAATGTTTTGCTGATATATAGATTAATTTAATTAAAATTTTTATTGAAAATTCTGAACTATTTTATTAATATATAGATATAAGGAAAATTAAATAGCAAGAAAGATCTTCGGGGCAGGGTGCAATTCCCTACCGGCGGTACAGCCCGCGAGCTACTTATGTAGCATGATTTGGTGAAATTCCAAAGCCGACAGTATAGTCTGGATGAGAGAAGAAAAGTTAATTTTTTGTATAGACATTTATATGTATTTTTATGCATATTATATAACTTGTACTCAAAAAATAAGCTCGAAGAAGAATCTCTTCGAGCTTTTATTTTTCCCTAATGAATTAAAATTAGGAGGAGTACAAAATGCAACAAACTATGAAAAAAACTAAATTTTTATCAACATCAAAACTTGTAAAGATATCAATACTTTCAGCAATTGGATATATACTTATGTTTATATCAATTCCATTACCAATGTTATTTCCAGATTTTCTAAAAATAGATATATCAGATTTAACAGCATTATTAGGAGGTGTAGCACTAGGGCCTATGGCAGGTGTTACTATAGCACTTCTTAAAAATTTACTTCAATTTGTAACAGGTATGTCAACTACAGGTGGAGTAGGAGAATTTGCTAACTTTTTAATAGGTGGATCTTTTGTTTTTACAGTTTCATATATATACTCTAAAAAAAGAGAGTTATCAGGAGTAGTTATAGGTCTTATAAGTGGAATGGTAATAATGACTATAGTAGGATGTATATCTAATTACTTTATAATATTACCTTTTTATGAAACAATAGGATGGCCAATAGAAACCGTAGTTGCAATGGGTGCAGCTATAAACCCAGTTATAGATAGTAAAATGAGTTTTGTAATATGGATGATAGCTCCATTTAATATATTAAAGTCTGGGTTAATCTCTCTATTAACATTACCGATGTACAAGAAAACAGAAAAAGTTTTAAATAGAGTTAAGTAATAAAATACCAAGTGCTTTTATAAGTACTTGGTATTTTTTATTACAAGTATATGCTGTTAGTAATATGAGGTATTGCGCCGATAAAATAGCTTAAGAAAGATAAATTTCATATTAGTTATTATAAATTAAAAAGCACTTACTTTCCGATAGTAAGTGCTTTAGGGGGAATAAGGAATATTTTAATTTGGGGGAGTAAATATCCCTTGTATCTTAAGTATGGTCACATAAGTGGAATTATATACATAGTTTAATAAAAATTTTTAGAAGTATATAATTAACAGAAGAAAGTATATATTATTGGATAAATAAAGTTTCTAAATGATACGTAGCTCAAGATAATTTTAAAAAAGAAATAGCCCATAGATATACTATAGGCATAAAAATTTATTTAAAAAGGGGTTAGGAATATAGAGAAAATAAAAAAAGGCTTTTAAAGACATATCAATATCTTTAAAAACCTT
Source organism: uncultured Romboutsia sp. (assembly GCF_958366745.1). Classification (NCBI taxonomy): domain Bacteria; kingdom Bacillati; phylum Bacillota; class Clostridia; order Peptostreptococcales; family Peptostreptococcaceae; genus Romboutsia; species uncultured Romboutsia sp. The sequence continues at coordinate 10,394 of NZ_CATXCO010000005.1, read as the reverse complement.
CATGGTTTTATTTAGCTTATATTCTTAATTAAATAGTAGTCAACTTATATCAAAAAGTCAACAACAAGATGAACATAAATTAGAAATACTTTATAATAATAAAATGTTATACTATAATAATATCTAGTTGATAATTATATTAAAGAAGACTCGTAATTTAATGGAGATGAAAATAATGGTTAAAATATATTTAGAAGATGAAAATAAAACTAAAGAAATTGGATATAAATTAGGAAATTTACTTACACCGGGAAGTGTAATATGCTTAATTGGAGATTTAGGAGCAGGAAAAACTACTATGACTCAAAGTCTTGCTAAAGCATTAGAAGTAGATGATTATATAACAAGCCCGACATTTACAATAGTGAATGAATATGAAGGAAAAATGCCTTTATATCATTTTGATGTATATAGAATTGGTAGTAGTGATGAAATGTATGATATAGGGTATGAAGAGTATATAAATGGTGAAGGTGTATGCATCATAGAATGGGCAAACTTAATAGAAGATATACTTCCAGATGAATATTTACACATAGAGTTAAAATATAAAGATATGTCAAGAGAAATGATATTAAATCCAGTTGGAGAAAAATACGAAAAAATAGTTGAGGAGTTGACAAAATAATGAAGGTTTTAGGTATAGATACATCTTCACTGGCTACAAGTGTAGCAGTTATAGAAGATAATAAGTTAATATGTGAATATACAATAAATACTAAAAAAACACATTCTCAAAAGCTTATGCCAATGATAGAGAATATGCTAAATATAAGTGATTTAAATATAAATGAAATAGATTTAATAGCAGTATGTGAAGGTCCAGGATCATTTACAGGATTAAGAATAGCTATGGCTACTGCTAAAGCCATAGCACATGTAAATAATCTACCTATAGTAGGAGTAAATTCAGTAGAGTTATTAGCAGGAAATATGAATTTATGTGATAAAAAGATATGTTCTATATTAGATGCGCAAAGAACTCAAGTTTATATGGGTCAATATAAATTTGAAAATAATAAGTTAGTTGAGTTAAAAGGTGTAGATGTAGTTGAAATAGATGAACTTATAGAAGAATTAAAAAACACTAATGAAGAATGGATTATAGTTGGAGAAGCTGTATATAAATACGAAGATAAAATTAAAGATATAGCTAATATACATGTACCAGCACCATCTCACAATGTAAGCAAGGCTAGTAGCTTATGCTCAATAGCTATAGAAAAATACAATAACAATATAGATGTTTATGATTGCTATAGCATAAACCCATTATATATAAGAAAATCTCAAGCAGAAGTTCAATATGATGAAAAAATGAAGAGGTTAAATGATGGAAAATAATATAGTGATAGAGCAAATGACATCTAAAGATATTGATGGAGTTTTTGAAGTTGAAAAAAATTGTTTTGAACATCATTGGTCTAAAGATGCATTTAAAAAAGAATTAAATAATGAGGTTGCAAGATATTTAGTAGCTAAATTAGATGGGAAAGTTGTTGGATATGTTGGTATATGGTTTGTAATGGATGAAGGTCATATTACAAATGTAGCAGTTCATAGTGATTATAGAGGAAGAAAAATCGGAGATAAATTAGTACAAGCTTTAGTAGAGCTTTGTAGAGAAAATAATATAGTATCAATGACATTAGAAGTTAGAGTTTCTAATATAGTGGCACAAAATCTTTATAAAAAATATGGATTTAAGCTAGCTGGAATTAGAAAAGAATATTATAGTGATAACAAAGAAGATGCCATGATAATGTGGAATGATATAAAGGTGGTGTAAATATGAAAGACATAATAACATTAGCTGTAGAAAGTAGCTGTGATGAAACATCTGTTGCAGTTTTAAAAAATGGTAGAGAAGTTTTATCAAATATAATAAATACTCAAGTTGATTTACATAAGAAATTTGGAGGAGTAGTACCAGAGGTTGCATCAAGAAAACATATAGAAAATATAGATGTTGTATTACAAGAAGCTTTAGATAAAGCTAATATAGAATTAAATGATATAGATCATATAGCAGTAACTTATGGACCAGGACTTGTTGGTGCATTATTAGTTGGATTATCACATGCAAAAGCACTTGCATTTACCTTAAATAAGCCTTTAGTAGGAGTTAACCATATAGAAGGTCATGTAAGCGCAAACTATATAGAACATAAAGATTTAAAACCACCATTTATAACTTTAATAGTATCTGGAGGTCATACTCATTTAGTAGAGGTTAAAGATTACGGAGAGTATGAAATACTAGGAAGAACAAGAGATGATGCATCAGGAGAAGCATTTGATAAAATAGCTAGAGCTATGGGACTTGGATATCCAGGTGGACCGATAGTAGATAGATTAGCTAAAGAAGGTAATAAAAATGCAATAGACTTCCCAAGAGCATACTTAGATGAAGGATATGATTTTAGTTTTAGTGGATTAAAATCAGCAGTTTTAAATTACTTAAATGCTAAGAAAATGAAAAATGAAGAAATAGTTGTTGAAGATGTTTGTGCATCTTTCCAAGAAGCAGTTGTTGAAGTATTATCTCAAAAAGCTATAAAAGCAGCGAAGGAAAAAGGATATAATACTATAACACTTGCTGGTGGAGTTGCATGTAATTCAGCACTTAGAGATAAACTTACTGAATTAGGAAAAGAAAATAATATAGATATAAAATATCCATCTCCAGTTTTATGTACAGATAATGCAGCAATGATAGGTTGTGCAGGATATTATAGTTACATTAATGGAAGAAGAGATGATATGAGTTTAAATGCGGTTCCAAATTTAAGAATAGGACAAAAATAAACTTATATATTAGATTTTATAAAAAGTTATAATACTCATACATTAAAAGCTAGATGAAAATATACATATTTCGTCTAGTTTTTTTTATTATATTAAATTCCAATATAATAAATCTACGTTACTATAATTAAATGTCAAAATATGTAGAAAAATGTATTATTTTACTTTTAAAAATAGTATAATTATATAAAAACAAATTAGGAGGAAGAATATATGAGTTTATTACAAAAAATAGAAGAAAAAAGAAATAGACAAATAAAAAAAGATAAAAACAAAAAAATAGCTATAGCAACTGCAGGTGTGGCAACAGGAGCTGTAGTAGGAACAATTGCAGGTGTATTAATAGCACCTAAATCAGGAAAAGAAACTATAGAAGATGTAAAAGAAAAATCAAATCAAGTAAAAAATAAAATAAATGAAAATATAGAAGATACTAAATTTAAGGTAAAAGAGTCTAAAGATAAAATAAAAGAGTATTTAGCGAAAAGAAAAAATGAGAAAAGTGAAAACGAGATAGTTGAAATAGAGCCATTACAACTAATAGAAAATACTGAAGTAGCTGAAGAAAATACAGAGGCTTAAAATGTACATAGATTTAAAGATAATATATTTTATACTAGCTACATTAGGCTGCATAGCTCTGATATACATAATAATAACTTTATCTAATTTAAATAAACTTATTAAAAATTCTAATGAATTAGTAATAGATAATAAAAATAATATAAGAAATTCGTTATTAAAATTACCAGAAGTAATATCTAATTTCAATGATGTTAGTGAAAATATGAAGGATATAACTGAGGTAGCAACTGATGTTACAGCAGATTTTATTGTGACTAAAGAAAATATGAAATCAAATATTGAAGTAGTGACAGAAATACTTAATATTCTTAAAAGTATATTTGGAAAATAAAAATTGAAATATATTTAAGATTAATTTTAAAGATATCGTAAAAATATAATTAGTAGATTAAATAAGAATTATAAAACCTATACAGTAAATTTATATAATTTTACCGTATAGGTTTTATTTAATATTTTAATTCATTTCTTTAACTATATTATTAGCCCATTTTTTAGATAATGCCCTTGGTACACCGAATATAAATTTAACAATTTCTTCAGAATAGCTAAGAAGAACTAGAATATATATAGGGGCACCTTTAATAGCAGCTAAGAAAGTAAGAGGTATAGAAGCTAACCACATACATCCTAACTCTAGGTATAAAGAATATTTTGTATCTCCACCACTTCTTAATATACCTATTACAATAAGAGTATTAAAGGCTCTTAAAGCTAACATTACACCCATTATAAAGAATATCTTTGTCATATCAGGAGCTAAATCACTTGATACACTAAACATCTTTAATAATATAGGAATATTTAATATTAATAATCCACCGCAAATTAGTCCTACTATAACTACTAATCTAGAGAAATTTTTAGCATAAGTTATAGCAGTATCTATTCTATCGGCGCCTAGTTCATTACCTAACATAATAGATGCACCAATACCGATGCACACAGAAGTTATAATAAAGAAATTACCTGTACTTGTAGCTATTTGGCTAGCAGCTATTGCTGAAGTACCTGCTTGTGAATAAGCTACAGAATATAGAATTGTACCAATTGCCCATGTAGTATCATTTATAAATACAGGTAAAGTTTTTGATATAAAGGTATTTATAAAATCTTTGTCTATAAGTTTAAAGTCTTTTAAATTGAATTTTAATATATAATCCTTTTTTATAAAGTATACATAGCTAATTATTAGAGTAAATTCTACGATTCTAGCTATTACAGTAGCTAAGGCTGCACCCTTAACACCTAAAGATGGTAAACCTAAATTACCAAATATTAAACAATAGTTTAATATGATATTAACTATTAAAGCTATAGAACTACATATCATACCAAGCTTTGGGTTTCTAACACTTCTAGAACCCATACTAAATACAGTACTAATAGCTATAAGTGGATAACAAAATACTATTATACTAAAATATTCTCTACATAATTTAATGACTTCAGGGTCTTTAGAGAAAATATTTATAATATTAGTTGGAAACAGAGTAGCTAAAAGCACAAATATGGCACTAAGTCCAACAGATAATAAAGTAGTAAAGCTAGTAGTCTTTTTTATATTAATTCTATCATTTTTTCCATAGAATTGAGAGATAAATACTCCAGACCCTCCAACAATACCTGATAATGCCATGTTAAATAAAAAGAAATATTGATTAGCAACCCCTATTGAGGCTACAGAAGTTTCGCCTAAACTACTTATCATAACTGTATCTATTATATTTACAGATGTAGATATAAGTTGTTGTATTATTATGGGAATACATAAGGAAATAAGTAATTTATAAAACTTTTTATTATTATCACTTAATGTAAATAATCCTTCCATTTCGTCACCTCTTTATATAAATTTTTATGATATAAATCATAACATAATAATGGTTTTATGTAACTATATAAAGACTATAATTAAAAAAGAATCTCGGAACAATAATTTAATATTATTCTGAGATTCTTTTTACTACATTAGGGACTCCCATTCTTCGTAAAGAGCTGATAATTTTTCTTCTAGACTAGCTTTTTGCAGGCTAACATCTTTAGATTTTTCAGGATTAGAGTAAACTTCTTCTTGGCATAAAAGAACATCCATCTCTTCTATCTTAGCTTCAGTTTCTTCTATTTCTTTTTCTATATTTTGTCGTTTAACTCTATTTTTTTTCTCAGCTTCTCTTTGTTCTCTTTCTTTTCTTTTTTCTTCTTTAAGTTGAGTTTTTGTTTTTTCTTCTATTACTTCAACTGTATTCATTTCTTGAATTTGTTTTTTCTTTTCTATATAGTAATCATAATTTCCAAGATATTCAGTAATTCCATTTTCATCTAAAACCAATACTTTATCAACAACAGTATTTAAGAAATATCTATCATGAGAGATTGTAAATATAGTTCCTGTATAACTAGATAGGGCTTCTTCAAGAACTTCTTTAGAATCTATATCTAAGTGGTTTGTAGGTTCGTCTAGCAATAATAAGTTTGCATTAGATAATATAAGCTTAAGTATAGCTACTCTAGCTCGCTCTCCACCACTTAAAGTTGATATCTTTTTAAATACTTCTTCACCTTCAAATAAAAATGCACCAAGCATAGTTCTTAAAGATGTTTGAGTTAATTGTTTGTTATCTTCCCAAATTTCATCAATAATAGTATTATCTAGATTAAGTGTTTTTTGCTCTTGGTGGAAATAAGATACGTTAACATTAGTTCCGAACTTTATGTCTCCAGATAAAGGAGTAATCTCATTCATAATTATCTTAAATAAAGTTGATTTTCCAATACCATTAGCACCGATAAGAGCAACCTTTTCTCCTCGGTATATATCTAAATTAAGATCTTTAAATAAAATTCTTTCTCCATACCCCATAGATATATCTCTTAATTGTAGAACATCATTTCCACTAGTAACAGAAGGGTTAAACTCTATTTTAGCTTTTTTTCTATAAGCCTCAGGTTTATCTAATACATCAACTTTTGCTAAAGCTTTTTCTTTACTTCTAGCTCTCTTTAAATGTTTTTCTCGACCGAAAGCTTTAAGTCTTTCTATTGATTCTTCTTGTTTCTTTATATCCTTTTGTTGATCTTCAAACTTCTTTAACTCTAGTTCTTTTTCTATAGCTGAAGCTTTAATAAAATCAGAATAATTACCATTGTAAGTTTTTAATTTTTTATTATGAATTTCGAAAATTCTATTTACAACTTGATCTAAGAAATATCTATCATGGGAAATTAATATTACAGTCCCTTTATATTGCTTTAAGAAAACTTCTAACCATTCTATAGCTTCCGAATCAAGGTGGTTAGTAGGCTCATCTAATAAAAGTAAAGTAGGTTTCTTTAAAAGAAGTTTACCTAATAAAACTCTAGTTTTTTCCCCTCCAGAAAGAATACTAATAGGTTTATCCATATCTTCATCGCTAAAACCTAATCCTTTTAAGACACCCTTTGCTTCTGATTTATATCCGTACCCATTCATATCAGAAAATGCCTCTAATTTATTAGAATACTCATTCATAAGCTTTTCTAGAGTGGTAGAGTTTGTATTTGAGCTTTCTTCAGAAATTTTGTGTTCTAAATCCCTTAGGTATTTTTCCATTTCTATTACATCTTTGAAAACTTCAAGAGCTTCTTCAAGGATTGTATTTTCAGAATAGAAATTTGTATTTTGCTCTAAATAGCCAATTTCACAATCTTTAGAAGTATATATATCTCCGCTATCATAACCATATATTCCAGAAATTATTTTAAATAGAGTAGTTTTTCCCGTACCATTAACTCCAATTATACCGATTTTATCGTACTCATTTACTGTGAAATTTACGTTTTCTAATATAGAATCTATTCCAAAACTTTTATTTAAGTTATTACATGACAAAACAATCATAAATTTCTACCTCCTTAAACTACCTAAAATTATAATGTTTTGGTATAATATAATCAAGGATATATATTTTTTGTTTGGGAAACATAAAAAAAATGTTAAAAATTAACTATCGGGAGGTGACAATATGGCAGAAAAAAACATATCTATGGCAGTAATAAGAAGATTACCTAAATACCATAGATACTTAGGTGATTTATTAGATAAAGATGTTCAAAGAATATCTTCTAAAGAATTAAGTGATATAATAGGATTCACAGCATCTCAAATAAGACAAGATTTAAATAATTTTGGAGGCTTTGGGCAACAAGGATATGGATATAATGTAGAAGCCTTACATAATGAGATTGGAAATATATTAGGTCTTAACAAAATATACAATGCAGTACTTATAGGAGCTGGAAATCTTGGTCAAGCTATAGCTAACTATGCTGGATTTAGAAAATCAGGATTTGAAATTAAAGCACTATTTGATGCAAACCCTAGAATGATCGGACTAAAAATAAGGGACTTTGAAGTATTAGACTCAGAAAATTTAGAATCTTTTGTTGAAGAGGATAATATTGATATAGCAATATTATGTATACCTAAAAATGGAGCACAAGATGTTGTTGATAGATTAGTAAATGTAGGAGTAAAAGGTATTTGGAATTTTGCACCTATAGATTTAGATGTTCCTAAAGGTGTGATAGTAGAAAATGTAAATCTAACAGAGAGTTTATTTACATTATCATACTTAATGAAAGAAAATGAATAAATAAAAAAGCTATCTTTATGTATAAATATACATCTAAGATAGCTTTTTATTTTTATTACTCTGGTTGAGGAGCGTCAACTGGACAAACTCCTGCACAAGAACCACATTCTATACAAGTGTTTGCATCTATAACGTATTTGTCATCTCCTGAAGATATACATTCAACTGGACATTCAGCTTCGCAAGCACCACAGCTTATACAAGCATCGTTTATCATGTAAGCCATTGTAAAATCCCCCCTTATCATAAATTTAATATAATTATAGCAAAAAAAATATTTGTTTACAATTAATTTGTTGAATGTATGAAAGCTATTTATTATTATAGCGTTGGTATTTCATTAAATTAATAAAAATTATTATAAATAACTCATTGTGCTAGTTAAATTTTACAATAATAAAACTCTAACAAATATAGACCCGTAAGGTTAGCAGCATTAATCTAAATGTGGGTTAATATAATGATGGAGCTTAATAATTATTATATCTAAGAAATTGAAAATTTAATTTACTTATTTACTATAATTTATACATAAGAAGTATAAGTCAAAACTTAAATCAATAAAATAATGATTATTTAGTTATTCTTGATTTGTTAACAAATAGCATATTTTCCAAAATGTAAAGGATGCTATATTTATATAATTGATTAAAAAAATATATATATTATGTATATGAACGATATTTAACAGATACAGTTAAAAAAACTTAAAGTTTTTTAGAAAGTTTTTAAAATTAGTTTATAATATTAAGGAGTATTTTATATTTTAAAATGAATTAATTTTCGACATAAAAAAACACATAAATGTGGAATTTATGTTATTAAATGACTTGAGACCCATAAATATCTTTACTTATAGGCATAATTGATATATAATATTAATTAAAGAATGTATTTTTAGGTGATACATTGGATAAAATAATTAATTTAATTAATTACAAATATTATATTTATACAAGATGTAAATTTAAAAATTATTATTAAAAATAGTCAGTTAATTTGTTAATATAAGAATACTATAGAAATTAAAAAGATAGATTACAAAAAAGTTACAAAAAATGTTACATATTAAAAATTTACAAAAGTCTTGTGTATTAGTATTTTATCCTAAATGATAATAGCACCTATAAAAATAACACATAAGGATATTATTTATGGTTAATTTTTGGAGGGAGAAATATTATGAAGAGAAAAATATTAGTACCAATGTTTGCATCAGTAATGGCATTATCAATGAATACAGTAGCAAACGCAGATCAAGTAGAAAACAATAACGAAAATGATAAAAATTCAGATAGAACTTTAGATTTAGGAGAATACCAAGAAACTACATATAAAACAGCAGTTGTTAAAGATGGAGTTGCTGTAAAGATAAGAAATAGTGGAGATGTTAAAACTGTTGCTTATACAGGAGATGAATTTAAAGTTATAGGAACTCAAGGAGAATGGGTTAAAGTTTCTTTAGAAGATGGAGAAGGATGGTTAGCTACTAGATACGTAGACATAAAAGAATCAATTGGATACGTTACAGGAGAAAAGGTAAACTTCAGAAAAGAAGCAAATACTGAATCTGAGGTAATAAAAGAGTTAGAGATAGGTTCTACAGTAAAGGTATTAGAAGCTAATGAAAACTGGTTGAAGGTTAAAAAAGGTGAAGATGAAGGATATATAAGAGCATTATATGTATCTGAAGAAGCACCAGTTATAGAAGTAGAAGAACCAGTTGTTGTTAATGAAACTCAAACTTCTAACACTCAAAGTAATAGAACTCAATCTTCAACAAGTTCATCGAACTCATCAAGTTCTAATAACTATACAAATAGCAGTAATGGACAAGCTCAAAAGCCTGCTAAAAAACCTGCGCAAAATAACAATAGCTCATATAATCCACCAGCATCAAGTACATCATCTGTACAAGCTGTTTTAAATTTAGCGTACTCTAAAATAGGATGCCCATATGTTTGGGGAGCAGAAGGTCCAAACTCATTTGATTGTTCTGGATTCACATCTTATGTATTTAGAAATGCAGCTGGAGTAAGTTTACCAAGAACATCTAGCGCTCAGTCAGGATACGGAAGAACTGTAAGTAAGTCAAACTTACAACCAGGAGATTTAGTATTCTTCAATACTAGTGGTAAAGGAGTTAGCCATGTTGGTATATATGTAGGTGGAGGAAACATGATACATTCACCTTCATCAGGAAAAACAGTTAGTGTAACTAGTATAAACTCATCTTACTATAGTGCGAGATTTGTTACAGCGAAGAGAGTTTTATAATAATATGATATTACAGCCACCTATTTTTATAGGTGGCTTCAGATTGTAGACAAAATAACCATTTTTACTTATATTAAATGGCTATTTTCT
>NZ_CATXCO010000004.1:0-39391 GCF_958366745.1 uncultured Romboutsia sp. | reverse complement strand
GTGCAGTAATGTATTTAGCTTATCGATACTAATAGGTCGAGGACTTGACCAAGATTAAAATGATAAATCTTAAATGATATGCAGTTTTCAGAGTACTAACTCTAAAACTTATGCGGGTGTAGCTCAATGGTAGAGTTCCGGCCTTCCAAGCCGGCTGTGAGGGTTCGATCCCCTTCACCCGCTCCAATTTAAATAAGATTATGTGGTTATTATAGCAAAGAGGATACACCTGTTCCCATACCGAACACAGAAGTTAAGCTCTTTAGCGGCAATGGTACTTGGTGGGCGACCGCCTGGGAGAGTAGCACGTAGCCACGTAGTCTTTTTTTATTTTATCTTATAATATTGTATGTGTATAACTTGTAATCTTATAATTGTTTTGATTAATGCATGTACCCGTAATGGGAATAAGAATATACAATTAGCAAAATAAAATGATTCATTTATATCAGGTTTAAGTGAAGGGAATTTTTTTATAAATTAATGTATATAATTCATGGGATTGGAAATAATTATATTGTAAAACTTAATAATAAATTACTCAATCTCCCCCATTTAAAAGACCTCTATTTTATAGAGGTCTTTAATTTTATGTTCAAATTTATATTATTAATAAAAAAATATAATAAGGTTCAAAGTAACGTATATTGGGTAAAATATGTAAAAACATTTATATAGATAAAGAATTAAAAAATATTGAGGATAATATAAGTAGAATATATTTTATGATATAATTACATTTATTGGAATAGTGTTCGGATGAAGGAGTGATATATTTGGATTTTGAATTAAAGTCAGATTTTAAACCTACGGGAGATCAGCCAGAAGCTATAAAATCTATAGTAAGTGCTATAAATAATAATGAAAAATATTCAACATTATTAGGTGTTACAGGATCAGGAAAAACATTTACAATGGCAAATATAATACAAGAGGTAAAAATGCCAACTTTAATACTTGCTCATAACAAAACCTTAGCAGCTCAACTTTATAGTGAGTTTAAGGAATTTTTTCCAAATAATGCAGTTGAATATTTTGTAAGTTACTATGATTATTATCAACCAGAAGCATATGTTGCTCATAGTGATACATATATAGAAAAAGATGCAAGCATAAATGATGAAATTGATAAACTACGTCATTCAGCAACTGCAGCAATACTAGAAAGAGATGATGTAATAATAATATCATCTGTGTCTTGTATATACGGCTTAGGGGATCCAGAGGATTATAGAAAGCTTATGTTATCATTAAGACCAGGAATGGAAAGAGATAGAGATGATATTATAAAGAAATTAATAGAAATACAATATGAAAGAAATGATATAAACTTTACACGTGGTACTTTCAGAGTAAGAGGAGATATATTAGAGATATTTCCAGCTAGTAATGATGAAAGAGCTATAAGAATTGAATTTTTTGGTGATGAAATAGATAGAATAACTGAGATAGATTATGTAACGGGAAAAATTGTAGGGACTAGAAATCATGTTGTTATTTTCCCTGCATCTCATTATGTAACAACGCCAGAGAGAGTTGAAAAAGCTGTTATTGAAATAGAAAAAGAGCTAGAGGAGAGAGTAAAATCATTTAAAGATGATGATAAACTATTAGAAGCTCAAAGAATAGAGCAAAGAACTAAATATGATATAGAAATGCTTAAAGAAATAGGCTTCTGTCAAGGTATAGAAAACTACTCAAGACATATAACAGGAAGAAAACCAGGAGAAAAGCCATATACATTAATGGATTTTTTCCCAGATGATTATTTAATAATAGTAGATGAATCACATGTAACGGTTCCTCAAGTTAGAGGTATGTATGCAGGAGATAGATCAAGAAAAACATCACTTATAGACAATGGATTTAGATTGCCTTCTGCTTATGATAATAGACCATTAAACTTTGATGAATTTGAAGAGAATATTAATCAAATACTATTTGTAACAGCTACACCAGGATCTTATGAATTAGAGCATTCAACGACTATAGCAGAGCAAATAATAAGACCAACAGGGCTACTTGACCCTATTGTTGAGGTTAGACCTATAAACAATCAAATAGATGATTTAGTAGTTGAGATAAATAAGGTAATAGAAAAAGATGAAAGAGTTTTAATAACTACTCTTACTAAAAAGATGAGTGAAGACTTAACTAACTATTTAAAAGAAATAGGAATTAAGGTTAAGTATTTACATTCAGATATAGATACTTTAGAAAGAGTAGAAATAATAAGAGATTTAAGACTTGGAAAGTTTGATGTACTAGTTGGTATAAACTTACTTAGAGAAGGTCTAGACATACCAGAGGTTTCATTAGTTGCAATACTTGATGCAGATAAAGAAGGATTTTTACGTTCTGAGACATCTTTAATACAAACAATAGGTAGAGCAGCAAGAAACTCAGAAGGTAAGGTTATAATGTATGCAGATAAGATAACTAGATCGATGGAAAGTGCTATAGCGGAGACAAAGAGAAGAAGAGAAATACAAATGTTATATAATGAAGAGCATGATATAACACCTACAACTATTAAGAAAAAAGTAAGAGATGCTATAGAAGCTACTGTAGTAGCGGATGAAGAAACTATTTACGGAATTAAAGAGACAGATAATGTAGAAGAAATCAAAGAAAATATAGCTGCACTGCAAGCTGAAATGATGGAAGCTGCACAAAATCTACAATTTGAGAGAGCAGCAGAGCTTAGAGATAAAATAAAACAACTAGAGGAAAGGATAAATGGTTAAATGGAAGATAAAATCATAATAAAAGGTGCAAAAGAGCATAACCTAAAAAACGTAGACTTAGAACTTCCAAGAAATAAATTTATAGTATTTACCGGATTATCAGGTTCTGGTAAGTCATCATTAGCATTTGATACTATATATGCAGAAGGACAAAGAAGATATGTAGAAAGTCTATCTGCATATGCTAGACAATTTTTAGGACAAATGGAGAAACCTAATGTGGAATATATAGAAGGATTATCTCCAGCTATATCTATAGACCAAAAAACTACATCTAAAAATCCACGTTCAACGGTGGGGACTGTTACAGAGATTTATGATTACTTAAGGCTACTATTTGCTAGAGTAGGAGAAGTACACTGTTCTGTATGTGGAGCTAAAATAAGTCAAATGACTATACAAGAAATCGTAGACAAGATGATGGAGTTTCCTGAAAGAACGAAGTTACAAATATTATCGCCAGTAGTTAGAGGACAAAAAGGTACTCATAAAAAACTAATTGAAAATATTAAAAAAGAGGGCTTCGTCAGAATAAGAGTAAATGGAGAAAATTACGAAGTTACTGATGAGATAGATTTAAGTAAAAACAAAAAGCATAATATAGAAGTTGTTGTAGATAGAATAGTAATAAAAGATGGTATAGAGTCTAGACTTACAGATTCTATAGAAACTGCAGTAAAATTATCTGATGGGCTTGTTATAGCTCAAATAATAGATGGAGAAGAAATACTTTATTCAACTAAATTTGCATGTCCAGAGCATGGAGTAGGAATAGAAGAATTATCTCCAAGAATGTTCTCGTTCAATGCCCCATTTGGAGCTTGTGAGACTTGTAATGGACTTGGTGAAAGTAAAGAGGTTGATCCTGATTTAGTAATACCAAACAAAGACCTATCTATAAAACAAGGTGCAATAGCAGCATGGGGTTCAGTAGGAGTAAATGATGATACATATTATAGTAAAATGGTTCAAAGTTTAGCAAATCATTTTGGTGTATCAATAGAAACTCCAGTAAAGGATTTACCTGAAGAATTTGTACATGAGTTACTTTATGGAACTAATAATGTTATGGTGCAATTTATATATGAATCAAAATATGGTGGTAGAAGAGAATATCAAGCTTATTTTGAAGGTGTTATACCAAATCTAGAAAGAAGATATAGAGAGACAAACTCAGAATACTCTAGAGATAAAATTGAAGAATATATGGCTGAAACTCCATGTCCAAAGTGTAAGGGAGCAAGGCTTAAAAAAGAAGTATTATCAGTCTTAGTTGATGGAAAAAATATAATGGAGGTTACAGATTTTTCTGTTAACGAGCTTGTAGAATATATAGAAAATATAAACTTAAGTGAAAAACAAAAGTTTATAGCACATGAAATATTAAAAGAAATAAGAGGAAGAGCAATTTTCCTAAGAGATGTTGGTTTAGATTACTTAAACTTATCAAGAAAGGCAGGAACATTATCAGGAGGAGAAGCTCAACGTATAAGACTTGCCACTCAAATTGGTTCAGCTCTTGTTGGAGTTTTATATGTACTTGATGAACCAAGTATAGGTCTTCATCAAAGAGATAATGATAGACTTATAAAGACATTAAGACATTTAACTGATATTGGGAATACTCTTATAGTTGTAGAACATGATGAAGATACAATGAGAGAATGTGATTATATAGTTGATATTGGGCCAGGTGCGGGAGTTCATGGAGGACAAATAGTTGCTCAAGGAACTTTAGATGAAATACTAGATAATCCAAATTCTATAACAGGTCAGTATTTAAGTGGTAAAAAAGAAATACAAATACCAGAGATAACTAGAGAAGGAAATGGAAACTTTATAGAAATAGTTAAAGCTAATGAAAATAACCTAAAAAATATAAATGTAAAATTCCCTCTAGGTAAATTTACTTGTATAACTGGAGTATCAGGTTCAGGAAAAAGTACATTAATAAATGATATATTATATAAAGGGATAGCAAGTAAAATAAATAAGCTTAGAGATAGACCAGGAAAGCATAAAGAAATAAAAGGAATCGAGAATATAGATAAAATAATTAATATTGACCAAAGTCCAATAGGAAGAACTCCTCGTTCAAATCCAGCGACTTATACTGGTGTATTCGATATGATAAGGGATTTATTTGCATCAACTAATGAAGCAAAAGCTAGAGGATATCAAAAAGGTAGATTCAGCTTTAATATAAAAGGTGGTAGATGTGAAGCTTGTAAAGGTGATGGTATAATAAAAATAGAAATGCACTTCTTGCCAGATGTTTATGTACCTTGTGAGGTGTGTAAAGGAGAAAGATATAATAGAGAAACTTTACAAGTTAAATATAAAGATAAGACTATAGCTGATGTATTAGATATGAATGTAGAAGAAGCTCTTAAGTTCTTTGAAAACATACCTAATATAAAGAGAAAATTAGAAACATTAATGGATGTTGGACTTTCATATATTAAGTTAGGACAACCATCAACTCAATTATCAGGAGGAGAAGCTCAAAGAATAAAGCTAGCTACAGAGCTTAGTAAAAGACCAACAGGAAAGACTTTATATATACTAGATGAACCAACTACAGGTCTTCATATGGCTGATGTAGATAAGTTAATTCAAGTTCTTCAAAAATTAGCTGATACAGGAAATAGTATAGTAGTTATAGAACATAACTTAGATGTAATAAAGACTTGTGACTATATAATTGATTTAGGTCCAGAGGGTGGAGATAAAGGTGGTAAGATAGTTGCTACTGGAACTCCAGAAGAAGTTTCTAAGGTTGAAGGTTCTTATACAGGAAAGTTCTTAAAGAAATATTTTGAATAAATTCAAAAAGCCATATCTACTAATTAGATATGGCTTTTTATTTATATACATTAAGCATTTGATTCTTTAGCACTTAACTCTTTTTCATAATTAGCTAATTCTGATTTAGAGCCATATATAAAGTGGCCAGGTCTTATTTCAACCCATTCAGGACTTTCAGTAGCATAGTCGTGAATGCTAGGGTCATACTTTATACGTTCTCTAGTTTTCTCATAATCAGGGTCAGGAAGAGGTATAGCTGATAAAAGTGATTTAGTATAAGGATGAAGTGGATTTTCATATAAATCATCTGAAGATGCTAACTCAACTAATTTACCTTTATGCATAACACCTATTCTATCGCTTATATATTTAACCATTGAAAGGTCATGTGCTATAAATAAGTATGTAAGACCATTTTCTTTTTGTAGTTTTCTAAGAAGATTAACAACTTGAGCTTGTATAGAAACATCAAGCGCTGAAATCGGCTCATCGGCAATTATAAACTTTGGCTCAACAGCTAATGCACGTGCAATACCAATACGTTGTCTTTGACCTCCAGAGAATTCATGTGGATATCTATTAGCATGTTGTTCATTAAGCCCAACAGTTCTTAATAACTCATAGACTCTTTGAGTTCTTTCTTCTTTACTTTTACATAGACCATGTATATCTAAGCCCTCAGCTATTATATCCATAACAGTCATACGTGGATTTAAACATGCCATTGGGTCTTGGAATATCATTTGCATATGTTTATTAACATATACTTTATCGTCTTTAGGAAGTTTTTTGTTAGATATTACTTTATCATCAAATATAACTTCTCCACCAGTTGGGTCATATAAACGGATTATAGTTCTTCCAGTAGTGGATTTACCTGAACCTGATTCACCAACTAAACCAAATGTTTCACCTTCATATATATGAAAAGATACATCATCTACTGCTTTTACAACACTTTTTCTTCCTAAAGGGAAGTATTGTTTTAAATTTTTAACTTCTAATAAAATTTTTCTACTCATTTATATTCACCTTCTTTCTTCCTACATTTACAGGTCTTTCAATCTTTGGAGCTAATGGATGTAAAAGCCATGTAGCAGCATAGTGAGTATCACTAACTTTAAACATAGGAGGTTCGGCTAAATGGTCTATTTTCATTGCATATGCACTACGAAGCGCAAATGCATCTCCTTTAGGAGGATCCATTAAGTCTGGAGGGGTTCCAGGTATATTATATAAATCATTATCTCCGATATCTAATGTAGGCATTGAGCCTAAAAGTCCCCAAGTATAAGGATGTTTAGGGTCATAGAATATATCATCAGAAGTTCCGTATTCTATGATTTTTCCAGCATACATAACTGCAACTCTATCTGCCATATTAGCAACGACTCCAAGGTCATGAGTTATGAATATAACTGCTACACCAGTTTTTTCTTGCAAATCTTTTATAAGCTCTAATATTTGAGCTTGTATTGTAACATCAAGAGCAGTAGTCGGCTCATCAGCAATTAGAACTTTAGGATTACAAGCTAAAGATATAGCTATTACAATACGTTGTCTCATACCACCAGAAAATTGATGAGGATATTGCTTAAATCTTTTTTCTGCATCAGATATTCCAACTAATTCAATAAGCTCTATTGCTCTTTTTCTAGCATCTTCTTTACTAAATCCTTGATGCTTTATAATAGGTTCCATTATTTGTTTACCTATAGTCATAGTAGGATTTAGAGAAGTCATAGGATCTTGAAATATCATTGCAATATCTTTACCTCTAACTTTTTCCATGTCTTTTTCGCTTATTTTAGTTAAATCTTTACCGTCAAATAAAATTTGACCGTCTTTTATATAGCCGTTTGATGAAAGGATTCTCATTATAGTTTTACAAGCAACAGATTTACCAGAACCTGATTCACCAACTATAGCTAATGTTTCTCCTTTATGTAAATCGAATGTAACTCCTCTTACAGCTTTAACTTCTCCACCGTAAGTACCAAAATTAACACATAAATTTTTTACTTCTAGTAATTTTTCCAATAAACTCTCCCCCTTACTTATTATTGATTACGCATTTTAGGGTCAACAGCATCTCTTAGACCATCTGCTAGTAAGTTTAAGCTGAATATTAATAAACAAACTACAATAGATGGTATAAACATCATATATGGATAGTTTTGTAATGCCTGGAATCCTTCATTTATAAGAACACCAAGAGATGCATAAGGTGGTTGAAGACCTAAACCTATAAAACTTAAGAATGCTTCATAGAATATTGCGCTAGGTAATGAGAACATTATTGCAACAACTATGTTTCCAATAATATTAGGGAAAAGATGCTTTAGTATAAGTCTAACATCAGAAGAACCTAAAGTTTTTGAAGCTAAAACGAATTCTTGATTTTTAAGTTTTAATACATGAGAACGTACAATTCTAGCCATTCCAGTCCAGCCAGATACTGCCATAGCCATAGATATAGACATGATACCAGGCTCAAACACCATTATAAACAGTGTAACAACAACAAGGCTTGGTACACCTGAAATTATTTCTATAATACGCTGCATGATAATATCGACTCTACCGCCATAGTAAGCAGATACACCACCATATGTAACCCCTATTAGAAGATCAAATACAGCAGCAAGTAAAGCTATAAATAAAGAAACTCTTGCACCAGTCCAAGTACGAGTCCATATATCACGACCTAGAGCATCAGTACCAAATAAATAAGTTTCTTCAATTCCTTTTTCTTTATATACATCAACACCATCTGAGTTTTTACCATCCATAATACCTAGAGAAGAGACTATAGGCATTTTTGGTGGAACTTTTGTATGTCTTATATTTTGAGTTTTATAATCAAATTTAGAAAACATAGGTGCAAATATTGCCATTAAAATAATACAACATAATATTACTAATCCAGTAACAGCACCAGGATTTTTAAATAATCTTTTTCTTGCATCTTGCCAGAAAGTTAAACTTGGTCTAGATATAGCTTCATTATCTCCAAAATTTGCAGGAGCCATTTCAAACATATCTTTAGTTAACTCAACTTGCTGACCATCAATCATAACTTTATCAATCATCTTAATTACCTCCTGCTAAACGTATTCTAGGGTCTATAACTCCATAAAGTACATCTACAATCAATATAACTGTTATATAGAATGCACTATAGATTATAGCTACACCTGAAATTATAAATAAGTCATTAGTATTTATTGCGTTAACCAATAAATCACCTATACCAGGAACGGCAAAAACTTTTTCTACAACTAGCGAACCTGTAAGAAGACCTGCAGCTAATGGACCTAAAACTGTTATAACAGGTATTAAAGCATTTCTAAGAGCATGCTTTAATATTACTGTAGATTTAGATAAACCTTTTGCCTTAGCTGTAATTATGTATTCTGAATTTAAAACTTCAACTAACTCAGTTCTAGTAAAACGAGCAACATTTGCAATTGTAAAGAATGATAATGCTATTGATGGTAAGATTGTCCATATATATCTGAAATCAGAACCTAATGGAACACCCCATGTTATTGGGAAAAGACGAAATTTAGCTCCTAAGTATAACTGTAATGTTGCAGCAACTACGAATGATGGAACTGATACACCTAGTACACATAATATAGTACATAAATAGTCCCAAATTGAATTTCTATTAAGTGCGGCGACTATACCCAATATAAGCCCAACTACAGAACCTAATACTAAAGCTTGAGTTCCAAGCATAGCAGATGGTCCTATACGAAGTTTTATAATACCTTCGACAGTTTGACCTGCTTGTTTAAATGAAATACCTAATTTACCTTGAAATACTCCAGTTAAATATCTTACATATTGAACAGGAACTGGATCATCTAATCCATATTGAGCTTGAAGTTGAGCGATTTGCTCTGCATTTAATTTTTCTTCATTAAATGGCGTACCTGGAAGAAGTCTAACTAAAAAGAATACTACTGAGATGACAATAAATAAAGTTATAAACATATAACCAATACGTTTCATTATATAGCGAAACACGCTATCCCCCCCCTTTTTTAATTTATTTATATGTATAAAAAACTTATCATAATACACAAACTTGATATAAACCCACCACAGCTTAACAAGTTACTAGTTAAGAAAAATTTATTTTTTCTATATACGTAATCCTCCAAAGTAACATTGTCGTCGTCTGTTAATAAACCCTTTCTTTTTTGTATTTCATTATTTATTTTCTTAAATGAAAACAAAGTTATATTAAAAAACCCTTTTTCCCACACATAACATAAGGAACCTGCTAGAAAATAGAACATTCCTATAATAAAAGCACAATTTATGAATGCGAAATTATTAGAATTTTTTGATATTATATCATAAAAAAAACTAATTAGTAAATCAATTGCAAGTAGCATTGAAAAATTCTTCAATTTTCTTTCCCCCTTTAAAACGAGTTTATTAAATTATTGTAATAGTATATATTAGTATTTTCAATAAAAAATAAATAATTTAATAAAAATTTTTTATATGTGAGAA
Organism: uncultured Romboutsia sp.; assembly: GCF_958366745.1. Classification (NCBI taxonomy): domain Bacteria; kingdom Bacillati; phylum Bacillota; class Clostridia; order Peptostreptococcales; family Peptostreptococcaceae; genus Romboutsia; species uncultured Romboutsia sp. Next base: position 29,306 of record NZ_CATXCO010000004.1, on the reverse strand, counting down.
AAAATTCAGAAAATTTAAAAAAACAAATGATTTTTTTGAAGTAGTGTTATATAATTAATTTTAAATAAATATTTTAGAAATATAAAATCGATTAAGAGGGGGAGTTTTGTTATGTTTTTAAGAAGAAAATTAACAGTAATGGCAACAGTTGCATTATTAAGCACAAGTTTACTTGCTGGATGTAGTAGTTCAGGGGAGAACTCAAATGGAGGAAGTAATGGTGGAGGAACTGCAACTGCAGCAGAAGTACTTGCCAATAAAAATGCAAGAGCGGCTATATCTATGATAATAGATAAGCAAGCTTATTGTGATGTTATATTAAATAATGGTTCAATACCAACATCTACATTTACACCAAAGGGGTTAGCATTTGACAACGGAAAAGATTATACAGATTTAACTGAAGGTATGGGTTATGAGTATAATGAAGAACAAGCTAAAGAACTTTGGGAAAAGGCTAAAGAAGAAGTAGGGTTTGATACTGTTGAAATGGAATTATTAACATATGATCATGATACAGGTAAGAGGACAGGAGAATATATACAGTCAGAATTAAGTGACTTAGAAGGCTTAACTGTAAAAGTTTCTAATTTACCATTTAAACAAAAATTAGAAAGGGAAACTAATGGGGAATTTGATTTGGCATTCTCTGGATGGGGAGCAGATTATCCAGATCCATTAACATATCTATCAACAATGCAAACTGGAAATCAATTTTCTAACCAAGTTGGATATAACAGTGAAGAATATAATAAATTAATAGAAGAAGCTATGAAGCTTCCAATAACAGAAGGTTATGCTAAATATGCAGAAGCAGAAAAGTTAATGCTTGAAGATGGATATTTAGCACCTATATATCAAAAGGCATCTGCATACTTAGAAAAAGATTATGTATCAGGAATAGTAAATAACTCTTGGGGTGCTGATTATACATACACTTATGCGGATGTAGATAAGGATGATAAAGTACTAAACTTGGCAACATCATCAGATATACCAACTTTAGATTTAAGTAAAGCAACAGATCAACAATCTTTTCAAACAGCTAATACAACTATGGAAGGTTTAACTAGAGTAGATGCAGAGGGAAAAGTTCAACCTGGGGTAGCTGAAAGTTGGGAAACTTCAGAAGATGGATTAACTTGGACTTTCAAATTAAGAAAGAACTCAACTTGGTCAAATGGAACACCTGTAACAGCACATGACTTTGAGTATTCTTGGAAGAGAACTTTAACTCCTGAAACAGCTGCTGAATATTCATATATAATGGCTGATATAGTTGGCTCTAGCACAAAGGAAATACAAGAAAATGGAGTTGATGGGGTAGGTGTTAAAGCTTTAGACGATTATACTTTAGAAGTTAAATTAAATAGACCAGTTGCATATTTCGCAGAATTAGTGTCATTCCAAGTATTCTTCCCACAAAACCAAGCGTTTGTTGAATCTTGTGGAGATGCATATGGTTCAGCTGCAGATAAGCAATTATATAATGGACCATTCACTTTAACTAGTTGGAAGATGGAAGATCAATTTACAATGGAAAAGAACCCTAACTATTGGGATGCAGCTAATGTTAAATTAAATAAAATAAATACTAAAGTTGTTAAAGATACAGGTGCAGAAGTTAGCTTATATGAAGATGGTCAAATAGATAGAGCTATATTAAGTTCTGATTATGTTGATAAATATAAAGATAGTAAAGAATTAAAAACTAGAGAAGTAGCAAGTATATTTATGTTACAAATAAATGGTGGAAATCATAAATAATAAATAAATAGAGGAGATACGTCAAATATAATATTTAGATTTGATGTATCTCTTTTTTAGATTTTCTAAAATTATATTTTATAAATTATAGATAATTATGGGTATAATTAAGATATAACTATAATATTGGAGGTAAAATAATTGTTTGACATACAGGAACACTTAAAACAACTACCAGCAGAGCCTGGTGTTTATCTAATGAAAGATAAATTTGATAATATAATATATGTAGGGAAAGCAAAAATACTAAAAAATAGAGTTAGACAATACTTTCAATCTTCAAAAAATCATTCATCTAAAGTAAAATCTATGGTAAAAAATATTGATAAATTTGAATATATAATTACAGACTCAGAATTAGAAGCATTGATATTAGAATGTAACTTAATAAAAAAATATAAGCCTAAATATAATGTTTTACTACGAGATGATAAAACTTACCCATATATAAAAGTTACTACTAACGAAGATTTCCCAAGAGTATTAAAAGTTAGAAAAGTTATAAAAGATAAAGCTAAATATTTTGGTCCATATACTAATACCACGGCAGTTAATGATACATTAGATATAATAAAAAATATATATCCAATAAGAACTTGTAACATAGACATAGAAAGAGCTATAAAAACTAATATGAGGCCTTGTTTAAATTTACATATAAAAAGATGTGTAGGGCCATGTACAGGTAATGTTACTAAAGAAGAGTACAATAAAATGATAGAAGAAATAATCCTATTTCTATCTGGAAAAGAAGAAAAGTTAATTGATATATTAAAAGAAAAAATGAATAAATGTGCGATGGACTTTAATTTTGAAGAAGCTGCAATATATAGGGATAAGATAAAGAGTTTAGAAGATATGATGGAAAAACAAAAAATAGATACATCTACATCAGACTTAAATCAAGATGTTATTGCAATGGCAAGAGCACATGATGAAGCTTGTGTTCAAGTTTTCTTTGTAAGAAATGGAAAAATAGTAGGAAGAGAACATTTTATACTAGAAGGAGTTATGGATAGCACAAGAGAATCAATATTAGGATCATTTGTTAAGCAATTTTATATGGAACAAGAATATGTACCTAAGGAAATAATAATAGAGGATGAAATAGAAGATAGCTTTATATTATCAGAATGGCTATCATCTAAAAAAGGTCAAAAGGTAACTATAAGAGTACCTCAAAAAGGAGAAAAGAAAAGTTTAATTGAAATGGTAAGAAAAAATGCAATAGAATACCTGGAGAAATTTTCTGATATGAATAAAAGAAAATATGAAAAGAGTATAGGTGCATTAGAAGAGTTAAAGCAAATATTAAATCTAGATAATATACCAAAAAGGATAGAATCATTTGATATATCAAATATTCAAGGGGTAGACTCTATTGGATCTATGGTTGTATTTACAAATGGTAAAAAAGATAAAAAGGAGTATAGAAGGTATAAAATCAAAACTGTCATAGGTCCTAATGATTATGATTCTATGGCTGAGATAGTTGAAAGAAGATTAAAATATGGTGATTTCCCAGATTTAATGTTATTAGATGGAGGAAAAGGTCAGGTTAGTGCTGTAAAAAAGGTTTTAAATAAGTATAATGTAGAAATACCTCTATGGGGAATGTATAAAGATGATAAACATAGAACAAAGGGACTTATTTCCCAGGAAAAGGAGATAGAGCTAGATAGAACTTCTAATTTGTATAGATTTGTCGCAAGTATTCAAGAAGAAGTACATAACTATGCTATATCTTATCATAGAAGCCTTAGGAACAAATCTTTGACAAAATCTGAATTAGATGATATACAAGGTATAGGGGAAAAAAGAAAAAAGGCACTATTAAATCATTTTAAGGATATAGAAGCTATAAAAAAAGCAACCTTTGAAGAGTTATTAGAAGTAGAAGGTATGAATAAGACATCTAGTGAAAGTGTATATAATTATTTTAGAAAGGGATGTTAAAGTAAATTATGGAATCAGTTGAAAAAGTATCAATAAGGGATATAGTAAAAGATCTAGATTTAAAAATAGTACATATGCCAAAAAATAAAGATTACTATGTATATTCACAAGATATAAATAGACCAGGGCTACAATTTGCTGGGTATTTTGAAGATTTTGCATATGAGAGAATACAAATAGTAGGTAAGACAGAGTACAATTATTTTGGATATATAGACGATGCAACTAGAAGAGATGTTTTAGATAAATTCTTTTCTCATGAAATTCCTGTTCTTATTGTATCGAGAGACTTAGAAGTAAAACCTGATGTTATAGAATTTGCAAAGAAATATGATAGAATCGTCGTAAGTACAAAGAGAAATACAACAAGACTTATAAATAGATTATCAAATTACTTAGATGATAAGTTAGCTCCTCGTACAACAATACATGGAGTATTAGTTGATATATATGGGATTGGAGTTCTTATAAAAGGTGAGAGTAGTATAGGTAAATCTGAGACTGCTTTAGAGTTAATCCAAAGAGGTCATAGACTTGTAGCTGATGATGCTGTAGAAATTAAAAAATTAGATGATAGTCTTTTAGTAGGACAAGCTCCAGAAGTATTAAGACACTTTATGGAAATAAGAGGTCTGGGTATAATAGATGTTAAAAGCTTATATGGAGTAGGCGCTACTAAAACATCTAAAATGATAGATTTGGTAATCCATCTAGAAGGTTGGGATGAAAATAAATATTATGATAGACTAGGATTAGATAAAGAATATGAGCAAATATTAGGTGTAAGTACAGAAAAACTTGTGGTACCTGTAAAGCCAGGTAGAAATACAGCAATGGTTTTAGAGGTTGCAGCTATGAATTATAGACAAAGAGGAATGGGCTATGATTCTGCACATGAATTTACTAAAAAGTTATCTCAGTTAATAGATAATAAATAAAGGTTACTTTGCGCATATAGCAAAGGATATATCCTTGCTCAAAACTCCCTCTGCTTGAGATAATTATCAGTTAAATACTGAATTACATATGGAATAAATAAAGCCTCTAAAATTGAATTATCAATTTAGAGGCTTATATATTAATTTATATATTATAGTTATAATATAATATATACAGATATTAATTATTCATTAGTAGTTAAACTTTCTTCGTTTTTATAAATTTTACTCTTATTAAAATAATGAGTATGAAGGTATTTGTGAGCAATGTTGCTACATGGTTTATCTAAGAACTCATTATATAAAGTAATTATAGATGGATTTTCATGAGATTTACGAAGTTTTTTGCTTTCATCTATATTATAAAGACCTTGAGCACGTTTTTTAATAATATCATAGTCGCCATGATGATATGGTTGCCCTCCACCACCTACACATCCACCAGGACAAGCCATTACCTCTATAATATGATATTTAGATTTACCTGAAATTACTTCATCCATAATCTTTCTAGCATTTCCTAATGTACTAACTACACAAACGTTAACTATAGTACCATCAACATCAATACTAGCTTCTTTTATTCCTTCAAATCCTCTTACTAAAGAGAAATTTACATCTTTTAATTCTTTGTTAGTTATCCATTCATATGCAGTGCGAAGAGCTGCTTCTAAAACACCACCAGTAGTACCGAATATATCAGCTGCACCTGTAGACTCTCCAAGAGGGCTATCAAAAGGTTCTTCATCTAAATTAGCTAAATCTATGCCAGCTTCTTTAATCATCTTAGCTAATTCTCTAGTAGTTATAGATATATCTACATCTGGAATATTATCTTGACCTAATTCATTTCTTGAACATTCATATTTTTTAGCAACGCAAGGCATTATTGAAACAACATACATATTTTTAGGTTCTATATTTAAAACTTTTGGAGCGAGATAATTTTTAGCTATGGCACCGAACATTCCTTGAGGTGATTTACATGTAGAAGTAAGGTTTAGATGTTCAGGATAGTTCTTTTCAATGAAGTTAATCCATGCAGGACAACAGCTTGTTAATATAGGTAGGTTTTTATTTTCCTTGAATCTGTTTATAAATTCAGCAGCCTCTTCCATTATTGTAAGGTCTGCACCAAAGTTTGTATCAAACACATATTTAAATCCTAAAGACTTTAATGCAGCGACCATCTTGCCTGTAGATATAGTACCTGCTTCTAATCCAAACTCTTCGCCTATTGCAACCCTAACAGAAGGAGCAACTTGAACAACTACAGTTTTCTCATTTTGATGTAGGGCATCCCATACAAGTGGTATATTATTTACTTCGGTTAAGGCACCAGTAGGGCATACTGAAATACATTGACCACAGAATGTGCACTCTGTATCACATAAATTAGTATTAAAGAAAGTACCAACTTTAGTGTTAAAACCTCTATTAACTCCAGATAAAACACCTACAGTTTGGATATCATTGCACATTGTTTCACATCTTCTACAAAGTATACATTTATCATAATTTTTTATGATTGATTTAGTAGAAGTGTCTGTTTTAGCAAATGATTGCTCTCCTTTAAATCTAATTTCTCTAATTCCTAAATTAGCAGCAATAGATTGTAATTCACAATTGCCGTTTTTATCACAAATTAAACAATCTTGAGGATGGTCTGATAACAATAATTCAACAACACGTTTACGTGCATTTATAGCTTCCTTAGTGTTAGTTTGAACATTCATACCTTCTTTTGCTAGAGTTCCACAAGCTGGAACTAATCCTTTACCAACGCTAACCATACATACACGACAAGATGAACATTGGTTAACAATATTTACTTCACTCATATTAAGATGACAAAGGGTAGGAATTTTTATATTTAATTTTTTGGCTGCATCTAGTATAGTAGATCCTTTAGGTACAGATACAGATTTATTATTTATAGTTAAATTAACTAAATTCATTAATATACCTCCTAAAATGAATTATACCTTGATAATTGCATTAAATTTACAATTACTCATACAAGTACCACATTTTAAGCATTTTTTAGTATCTATTTCATGTTTTTCCTTAGGTTTTCCTGTTATACATTTAGCAGGACATACTCTAGCACATTTTGTACAACCCTTACAAGCATCTGTTATAATATAGTTTAATAAAGATTGGCATTTACCTGCTGGACATTTCTTATCTACAACATGAGAAAGATATTCATCATAGAAGTTATTAAGTGTACTTAAAATAGGATTAGGAGCGCATTTTCCAAGACCGCATAGAGAAGTGTTTTTTATAGTTGTAGCAAGTTCTTTTAAATTATCTAAATCTTTTAAAGTAGCTTTTCCATCGTTTGAGATGCAGACTCCAACTTTATACCTGTAGGAAAACCCGCACCACCTCTTCCTCTAAGTCCAGATGCTTTTATTTCTTCTACAACTTCAATAGGAGATAACTCAGATATACATTTACCTAAAGCTATATATCCGTTACATCCTATATATTCAAAAATATTTTCTGGATTTATATGACCACAATATCTAAGGGCAACACGAGATTGCTTTTTATAGAATGACATATCATTATGTTTTTCTACCTTTTTATGATCTAGAGTAGGTTCTTCGAACAGTAATCTTTCTACAACTTTATGATTTACTAAGTGGCTTTGCACAATTTCACTAGCATCTTCAGGTTTTACCTGTGTATAAAATATATCATCTGGATAAACTTTAACTATTGGTCCTTTTGCACAAAATCCAAAGCATCATGTTAAATGAACCTCAGCACGACCTTCAAGGTCTGCTTTTTTTATTTCAGTTCTTAAATTTTCAATAATTTGGATACTATCTGAAGAAGTGCATCCAGTACCACCACAAACTAAAATTTCTCTTTTTTCAGGATTTTCTTTAGTATGATTTTCTCTCATATAAAGAATAGGTTTTAACTTATCAACAAAATCTTTTAATTTATTAAATGACTTTATTTTACTCATGATTTATCCCCCTTAGTAACCTAAATATTTAATAAAGATTTAAACTTATACAGTAGTATTTTCTAAGGATTTATAATAATCTAAAAGTTCACCAACTTGATCTAGTTTAAACTGACCATATACTTTACCATTTACAACAACAACAGGTGCAAGGCCACATGCTCCAACACACCTTAATCCATCTAATGAGAATAAAAGGTCCTTAGAAGTCTGCCCAGCTTTTATTCCAAGTTGTTTTTCGAACTCAGATAATATTTTATCTGATCCTTTAACGAAGCAAACTGTACCTAAGCATACGCTTATTTTATATTTTCCTCTGGGTTCAGTAGTAAAATAAGAATAAAAGCTCACAACACCATAAACTTTAGCAGGAGCAATATTTAATTTTTCAGATATATATAGTTGAACTTCTTTAGGAAGATATCCAAATATACCTTGTGCATGATGTAGTACTTGAATTAAAGAACCATCTTTAGTTTCCAGCGAATCAATAAAAGTATCTAGTTGTTCGAATAATTTTTTGTTACGTAAGTAGAAATCGCACATACAAATCCTCCTTTTAATTTTAGAATTAATTTTAATAACTATTTAGTAAAATAAAAGCATATTAAAATTTTATGAATGCATAAAAATTTAAGACTAAAAATATGAAAAAAATAAGAAATGTTCTATGATAAAGTGGGGATGTTTATTGTTGTGTTCGAGGAACCATTTTTGATTAAATATATTATAGTATATAAAAAGTTGAATATGGAAATTCAAAAAAACTAATATAAAAATAAATAGTAATAAAGGGAGAACTTAAAAATAATAATGCTTTAAAAGTAAACCCTTTATTATTTATTTTACAATATAGGAGAAAGTAATCTAGATATAGACTCTTTGAGTCTCATATAACGAGATCTAGAATTATACATATCTAATGTTATTTCTTTAGATTTTAAAATATCATTTTCAAATATAGCTCTTTGTTTTTTTGCAACTTCTGAAGAATACATAAAAGCATTTATTTCAAAGTTAAGTTCAAAACTTCTAATATCCATATTTGCAGTTCCGATAGAGCATACACAGTCATCAACTACTATAGTCTTAGCATGTAGAAAAGCATTGTGGTCATAATTGTAAAGTTTAGCACCATACTTAAGTAGCTCACCTGCATATGAAGAAGATGCCCAATAAACAAAAGGATGGTCAGGTTTAGATGGAATCATTATTCTTACATCCACACCTGAGAAACAAGCTATTTTCAATGTATCTGTAAGGGTTTTATCTAAGATAAAGTAAGGTGTTTGTATATAAATATATTTTTTTGCTTTTTGTATCATTTTTATATAACCGTACTTAATCTCATCTAATTCAGTACTATCAGGGCCACTAGAAACTATTTGAATACCGATATCTTTACATGCTTTAGAATTAGATAGCCTTAGAGTTTCATTTCCAAAGTATTTATCTAAAACTAAGTCCTCTTTAGTCGTATATCTCCAATCCAGTATAAATCTTATATTAAGATCTTTAACAGAATCACCAGTAATTTTTAAGTGAGTATCTCTCCAATATCCGAATTTAGGATCTTTACCTAGATACTCATCTCCAATATTATTTCCACCTATAAATCCAACATTACCATCTATTACAACTATTTTTCTATGATTTCTGTAGTTAAGATTAAAGTTTATAACTTTCATAAAAGAAGGGAAAAACGCACCAACTTTTACTCCAGATTTTTTTAGTTTGTGGATAGATTTATCACTGAATAATCTGCTACCTACAGCATCATATAATAGTCTTACTTCAACACCATTTTGAGCTTTATCTATTAAAATATCTATTATTTTATTTCCTATTTCATCATCTTTAAAAATATAAAATTGTATATTTATATGATGTTTAGCTTTTTTTAATTCTTCTAATAAAGACTCAAAGAAATCATTTGGTTCAGGAAAAATTTCTACATCATTATTAGTTGTAAAATGAGAATTATTTGAATTAGCTAAAGCATATATCATATCTTTATACCCAATTAAATTTGGTTCAAAATTATCATTACGATCTAATTTAATTTGAGTATCTATTATATTTTCCTTTAAAATCTTATCTTCAGCTTCTTTAATTTTGAACATGTTATTTTTAGAAATGCCTCTACCGACTGCTATATATAAAATACAACCTATAGCTGGAGCAGTAGTTAATACAAGAACCCATGCCACAGTAGCTTCAATACTTCTTTTTTCTCTAAAAATTAAGTTTATAATTGCTAAGAAGTTGATTATATATATGGTAGTAACTAATATTTCATACCAAGACTCTTTAATAAAGCTGTGCATAATTAAAACCTCCTTTTATTTAATATATAAATATATTTTGTATATAATAGTATAAATATTAATGCGATATAAATAAAGAGATTGAACTAAACTTATAGAACAACCTCTTTTAAAAAATATATTACTAAAGACTATGCTGTTTTCTTTTCAGCGATAGAATTTTCTTTTTTATTAACAAATAGGAAGTAGTAAATTCCTGCAACAAATATTGCACCACCTAATATATTACCTATAGTAACAGGTATTAAGTTATTCATAAATATATTAGGTATGTTTATAGCAGCAGCATCAGTAGCTGTTTTGTGAGCCGCTTCTAAATATGCAGGGTTTGCTTTACTAAATAATCCAGCGAATAAGTATGCCATGTTTGCAACACAGTGTTCAAATCCAGTACATACGAATAAGAATATACCAAAGAATCCAGTTAAAACTTTTCCAGTTACATCTTTAGCTCCGTAAGTCATCCAAACAGTAGCACAAACTATCCAGTTACATAATATACCAGAAGCTATTGCAGCAACCCAAGTAAATCCAAGTTTACCCATAGAAGTTTTAACGATAACTCCACCATATAAACCATTACTCCAATCAAATACGCCAGATAAACTTACAAGATACGCTACTAAAGCTCCTCCTAGTAAGTTACCAATCCAAACTAGAGCCCAGTTTTTGAAAGCTTGTCCCCAAGTTACTCTTTTCTTTAGAGCAGCAAGAGTTATTAATATGTTACCTGTAAATAAGTCTGCACCAGCTATTAGTACAAACATAAGACCTGCAGGGAACATAAGACCTGCAACCATTTTACCTAAACCGTAAGTATCAGGATTTGCTAATAAGTTGTAAGCTGCACCAACTGATCCTAATGCACCGAATGCTATATATGCACCAGCTAAGAATGCAGATGCTAGAACTTTTTTATTTGGTGTAGTAGCCTTTTTTACACCAGCTTCAATAGTATACTCAGCTATTTCAGCAGGCATAAGCATTTTTTTATCTGCCATTTATAATTCCTCCTTAAAAAATTGTTAATTAAATATAAAATATTGACATATAATTTTAAAAATAATAGCAGCTAGTAATTTAGCAGCATTAACAATTATACACTAAAATATATACTTTGTATACATTAAACAAAAAAAGACAAAAACTTATATAGAATAATATTTTTATGTATGAAGTGTACATAAAAATATTATTCTATAGAGTATAAACATTTGAAATGAAAGGCATTAATTTTCTTGAAAGCGTATTAATATTAGGGGGTAGACTTATGGACAAAAGATTCTTAACACCCGAAGAAGTAGCAAATGCTACTATAAATGCAAGTATTAAAAAAGCTAGCCTAGATACAACTAGTTGTATATGGTTGGGTATACTTGCAGGAATTTTTATAGGCTTAGGAGGAGCAGGAAATATATTAGCATCTCAAACACTATCTAATATAGATGCTAGTTTAGCTAGATTAGTTGGAGCTACTGTGTTTCCTGTAGGACTTATGTTAGTAGTTATATGTGGTGCTGAGCTATTTACTGGTAATAACTTAATGACATTAGCTGTTATGAATAAAAAGATAACATTAAGAGAACTTTTTAGGAATTGGTCACTAGTGTATATTGCAAACTTTATAGGTTCAACGCTTTTAGCAGTAGCAATTTTCTACGCAGGTACATTTAATGGTGATGCATCAAATAAAGTAATATCAATTGCACAGTCAAAATCAACGCTTACCATTTTAGAGGCTCTTATAAGGGGTATATTGTGTAACATGATAGTTGTTTTAGCCGTATGGATGGCAACAGCAGCACAAGATATAATATCTAAAATTTTTGCTTGTTGGTTTCCGATAATGCTATTTGTACTATGTGGATTTGAGCATAGTGTTGCAAATATGTTTTTTATACCAATGGGTATGCTATTAGGTGCTAATGTAACTATAGGACAATTAATAACTAATTTAATAGTTGTAACAATAGGTAATATGATAGGTGGTGCTATTTTAATTCCATATATGTATAATAAAATATTTATACGAAACCAAAGTAGTGAGAAAGCGGCACATAATAAGTAAAATTATATATTATAGAAAATAGTGCGTTGATATAGTAATATCAACGCTTTTTTAATACTTTTAAGACCTTTTTATATTGTTATTTTTTTTTTAATACATTATTATATTAATTATATAAAAATAATATAGTGTAAATGTAAGCGATAAATTAATAAATATTTTAATTATGGAGGAAATTTAATGAATAAGAAATATATATATGAATGTTTGTTAAATATAATAGATAAAGAAGATATAAAATTAGATGAGCCTATGAAAAAGCATATTTCTTTTAGAGTAGGTGGACCGGCAGATATATTAGTTAAACCTAGAACAGAAGAACAAATAGCGAAAGTTGTAAAGCTTTTAAAAGAAGAAAATGTACCTTATATTGTAATAGGTAATGGATCTAACCTTTTAGTGAAAGATGGTGGAGTTAGAGGAGTAGTAATAGAAATATCAGATAACTTCAATGATTTTAATATCGATGGAAATATAGTAAATATACAATCTGGTGCATTACTTTCGTTTGTAGGAAAAGCTGTATTAAGAGCTGAACTAAAAGGATTTGAATTCGCGGCTGGTATACCAGGAACTCTAGGAGGAGCATTAGCTATGAATGCAGGTGCTTATGGCGGAGAAATGAAGGATATAGTTAAGTCTGTCAGACTTATGGATACAGATGGAAATATACTTGACTTTACAAATGAACAAATGGAGTTTTCTTATAGAAGAAGTATACTTTCAAGAACAGATTATATAGTATTATCTGCTCAGATAGAGTTAGAAAATGGAAGTTACGATGAAATAAAAGCAACAATGGCTGATTTTACTCAAAGAAGAGTTACAAAGCAACCTTTAAGCTTACCAAGTGCAGGAAGTACATTTAAAAGACCAGAAGGTCATTTCGCAGCTAAATTAATAGATGATAGCGGATTAAGAGGACTTACACTAAGAGGTGCACAAGTTTCTGAAAAGCACTGTGGATTTGTTGTAAATTTAGGGAATGCTAAAGCTAAGGATATTTTAGATTTAATGTATATAGTTAAAAGTACAGTAAAATCAAAATATGGAATAACTTTAGAGGAAGAAGTCAAAATACTTGGAGAGGATTAATAAATGCAAATACTAGCAGATTATCATACTCATACTAAATATAGCCATGGGAAAGGAACTATAGAAGAGAATGTATTAGAAGCTATTTCTAAAGGTATTAAAACAATAGGAATATCAGACCATGGATATAAACATTTAGCATATGGAATAAAATTAAATGATATTTATAAGATGAGAGAAGAAATAGATAAATTAAATGAAAAATATTCAAATATAGAAATTCTTCTTGGTATGGAATGTAATATTTTAGATAGTTACGGAAATATAGACATAAATGATAAAATTATTGAAAACTGTGACTATATTATGGCTGGATATCATTTTGCATCTACGCCGACATCTTTAAAAAGTATGTTTAATCATTGTAATAACTACATGATAAAAAATGAAAAATCTAAAGATTACAATACTAAGGCTATAATAAATGCTATGAAAAATAATGACATATTCATAATAACTCATCCTGGAGATAAGGGTGATGTGTATATAGAAGAAATAGCGAAGGTAGCAAAAAATACAGATACAAGATTAGAAATAAATAGTAGTCATGGATTTTTAAATAGTAGTCAATTAGTTAAAATAAAAGGCATAGGAAATAAATTTATCATAGGGTCAGATGCTCATATACCTCAGAATGTAGGTAACTTCGATTTAGCCATGAAAATTGTAAAAGAAGCAAGTGTAGATTTATCATTAATAGAAAATATAAAAATATAGGTGAAAAGGGGGAATATTATGAAATTTGTAATTGTAACAGGACTATCAGGTTCAGGAAAAAGTGAAGCTATGAGAGCTTTAGAAGACATGGGTTTTTACTGTGTAGATAACTTACCTCCTGCCTTAATAACTAAATTTGCAGAGTTATGCTATCAACCTAATTCTAGTATAGATAAGGTTGCTTTAGGTATAGATATAAGAGGAAGAAAGTTCTTTGAAACGCTTTACGAAAGTTTAGCATATTTGGAAAAAGAAAATTATCAATATGAAATACTTTATCTAGATTGTTCAGACGATGTTTTATTAAAAAGATATAAGATGACAAGAAGAAATCATCCATTATCTAAGAATATACAAATACCAGAAGGTATAAAAATGGAAAGAAAGATATTAGAGCCTTTAAGGGAAAAGGCAAGTTGTATAATAGATACAACAAATATGAAGCCTAAAGATTTAAAAGAGGAAATTGGAAAAATATACTCTATAGGTGAGAATAATCCTAAGCTAACAATATCAGTAGTATCTTTTGGATTTAAGCATGGAATACCATCTGACTGTGATCTTGTATTTGATGTTAGATTCTTACCTAATCCATATTATATTGAAGATTTAAGACCTAAGACTGGTGATGATAAAGAAGTTAGAGATTATGTTATGAACTCTAAGATTAGTGAAGAGTTTTATGCAAAACTTACTGATATGATACAGTTTTTAGTTCCTCAATATATTGAGGAAGGAAAACAACATCTAGTAATAGGAATTGGATGTACAGGAGGAAGACACAGATCAGTTACTATATCAAATCTTATATACGATGATTTAGTTAATAGAGGTTATAGAGTGGTTAAAAAGCATAGAGACTCTATGTTAAGATAGTATGGAGGCAAAAATGACAAGTATATTTATGGTCATAGGAATTGTAGGATGGATTGCTTTATTAACATCTATATATGTATATAAGAAGGCGAAAGGTGAAAGATTAAAATCGATTACGATAGATGATAAAGAAAGTACGGATCCTAATGTAGTAGTTATCGGAGGAGGAACGGGTCAATCTGTTTTTTTAAGAGGATTGAAAAAGAGAACTCGTAATATAACTGCAATTGTTACTGTTGCAGATGATGGTGGAGGATCTGGTGTACTTAGGGAAGACTTGGGTATGTTACCTCCTGGAGATATAAGAAACTGCTTACTAGCTTTAGCTAATATAGAACCAACTATGAAAGAAGTTATGCAATATAGATTTACAGAAGGTGCTTTAAAAGGTCAGAGTTTTGGGAATTTATTTTTAGCTGCTATGAATGGATTATACGGAAACTTTGAAGTTGCATTATATAAAATGAGTCAAATATTTGCCATAACAGGAAAAGTTCTACCAGTAACTTTAAATGATATAAACTTGATAGCAAAGCTAAAAAATGGGAAAATAGTAAAAGGTGAATCTAGAATACCAAAAGAGGTTAAAGATGACAAAACCTATATAGAAAGAGTATATTTAGATGAACAAGATGCAGTACCTTTAGATGAGGTAATTAACTCTATAGAAAATGCTGATATAATTATTATGGGTCCAGGAAGTTTATATACGAGCATAATACCGAATTTATTAGTAAATGGAGTGGTTGATGCAATTGAAAAATCTAAAGCTCCTAAAGTGTATATATGTAATATAATGACTCAACCAGGAGAAACAGATGACCATAATGTTTTAGATCATGTCAATGCTATAGTAAAGCATACCAATAAAAATATAATAGATTATGTAATATCTAATAATGAAGTTTTGCCTAAAGAAATGATTGATAGATATCAAAAAGATGGTGCAAAACAAGTTATATTAGATGATAAACAAAGAAAAATATTAAAAACTATGGGAGCAAAAACTATAGAAGAAAATCTAATTGAAATAAAAAATAATTATATTAGACACGATGCAGGTCATATTTCAGATATAGTAATTAATTTGGCACTACGTCATGATAATGACAAAGATAAGTAAAAAAGGATTTTAAAGATTTATGTAGAAATCCTTATTATTATGTTAGTTTTAAGGAGTGAACATCTATGAGAGAAGAGGTTAGTGCCGGTGGTGTAGTGCTTTTTGGCAATGCTATACTTTTACTTAGAAAATTCAATGGAGATTGGGTTTTACCAAAGGGAAAGGTAGAAGAAGGAGAGAATAGACAAGAAGCAGCACTTAGAGAAGTACTAGAGGAAACAGGAGTAAAAGCAGATATATTAAAGTACTTAGGAGAAATTCATTACACATTTAAAGAAAACTGGGATGAAAATAGAGCTGTTCATAAAACGGTTTTTTGGTACTTAATGCAAGCAAGAAATATGAATACAGTTCCACAAAAAGAAGAAGGATTCATTGATGCTAAATTTATACACTTAGATAGAGTTGTTGATTTGGCTAGATATGATGACGAAAAAGAAATAATAAAAGTAGCCTTGCAAGAAATAAAAAAAAGGCTAAAAAAGAACTAGTAAAATAGGTGATAGATATGTCTTTTTCAGCTGAAACTAAAAATGAATTAGCAAGGGTTATATCTAATGATGATTATTGTAATATGACTGAATTAGCTGCAATAGTTAGATTAGCAGGAAGTATACAGATTGCAGGTTATAGAAAATTGAATTTAAAGATTACTACAGAATTAAATTCTGTAGCAAGAAAAGTATTTAAATTACTTAAACAAAATTTTGGTATAAATACTACTATATCTGTAAATAAGAATCAAATGTTAAAAAGAAATAATAGTTATGTTCTTATAGTAACAAGTGAAATGGGATCAGAAAATTTATTAAGAGAGCTTGGAATATTAGAACCAGGGGATGGATTTTATACTGTAAATAAAGTTCCTGAAAACTTATTACAAAATGAAGAGTGTATAAGGTCATTTATAAGAGGCGCATTCATAGGAGGCGGGTCTATAAGTGATCCTGGAAAAAACTATCATATGGAATTTGTAACTAATAATGAGGATTTTGCTAAATCTTTAAAAGATTTAATAAATAAATTAGGATTCAACTGTAAGGTTGTTTCAAGAAAAAATAACTTTGTAGTATACTTAAAAGAAAGTGAACAAATATCAGATTTACTTAGTATAATAGGAGCACACAATGCCCTTTTAAGCCTACAAAATACGAAAATAGTAAAGGCTATGAGAAATAATGTAAATCGTATAGTTAATTGTGAAACTGCAAATCTTTCAAAAACTGTAAATGCATCTGTTAGACAGATAGAAAATATAAAGCTTATCCAAGATACGATAGGTATAAGTAGTCTACCAGAAAATTTACAAGAGATAGCTAGAATTAGGTTAGAGTGTGAAGACATGACCCTAAAGGAATTAGGAGAAATGTTAGAACATCCAATAGGAAAATCTGGAGTTAACCATAGACTAAGGAAAATAGAAGAAATAGCGAATGACTTAAGAAGTAAGCAAGAATAAATAAAAAGGGGATATATTTTGATATATCTCCTTTTATTTTGGGTAATTACACTTTAACTAACTAATTAGATTAAGATTATTTAATCATATAATCAATAAAATATATTAATCATATTTGATTGGTATATTAATATCATATCGATAGTAATATGATGTATTTTATTGATACATCGCTCAAGATAAATAAATTTTATGGTAAAATTAAAGAATAATCTAGGAGGTGATAGGATGAGTAAAGATTTTGCACATCTTCATGTTCATACTGAATATAGCTTACTAGACGGTTTTTCTAGAGTAAAGAACCTTATAAGTAGAGCAAAAGAATTAAATATGAGTTCTGTTGCCATAACAGACCATGGATGTATGTTTGGTGTAATAGATTTCTATAAAGAAGCTAAAAAACAAGGAATAAAACCAATTATAGGTTGTGAAGTATATACAGCTCCACGTAGCTTGAGAGATAAAGATCCTAACTATGATAAAAGACAAGGACACTTAATTCTTCTAGCTAAAAATATGGATGGATATAAAAACTTAATTAAAATGGTATCTACTTCATATGTAGAAGGATTTTATTATAAGCCTAGAGTAGATATAGATGAGTTAAAAAAATATAGTGATGGAATAATAGCACTATCTGCTTGTTTAGCAGGAGATATTTCTCAGGCTTTAATGGATAGGAATTATGAAAAGGCTAAAAATATAGCATTACAATATAGAGATATATTTGGAGAAGGGAATTTTTATTTAGAAATACAGGATCACGGTTTACCAGAACAAAAGGAAGTCAATGCAGCTTTAGTAAAATTATCTAAGGAAATTAATATACCATTAGTTGCAACTAATGATATACATTATGTAAATAAAGAAGACTCTAAAATACATGATGTACTAATGTGTATACAAATGGGAAAAACAGTGAATGACCCAAATAGAATGCGATTTGGTAGTGATGAGTTTTATTTAAAATCAAGAGAAGAAATGGAAGAATTATTTCCATATGCACCAGAGGCTATAGATAACACAGTTAAGATAGCTGAAATGTGTAATATAGAATTTGATTTTAATACAATACATCTTCCTAAATATGATGTACCAGAAGGATATACTCCAGATACTTATCTAAGAGAATTATGTTTTAAAGGTCTTGAAGAAAGATATGATAATCCAAGCCAAGAAATTATAGATAGACTTAACTACGAGTTAGGTGTAATTGAGAAGATGGGTTATGTAGAATATTTCTTAATAACTTGGGATTTTATAAACTTCTCAAAAGAAAATAATATAATGGTTGGTCCTGGAAGAGGTAGTGCTGCAGGTTCTATAGTTGCATACACATTAAAGATAACGGATATAGACCCTATAAAATATTCTCTTCTATTTGAGCGTTTCCTTAATCCTGAGCGTGTATCTATGCCAGATATAGATATAGACTTCTGTTATGAAAGAAGAGAAGAAGTTATAGATTATGTTAAAAGAAAATATGGAGAAGACCATGTTGCTCAGATAATAACATTTGGAACAATGGGAGCAAAAGCGGCTATAAGAGATGTAGGAAGAGTTTTAGACATACCATATAATAAAGTTGATAAAATAGCAAAGGAAATACCTTTTGCACTTGGTATGACTATTGATAAGGCACTAGAAACTAATCCAACACTAAGAGATTTATATCAACAAGATAGAGAAACTAGAGAAGTTATAGATATATCAAAGAGAATAGAAGGTATGTTAAGACATGCATCTACTCATGCAGCAGGTGTAGTTATATCTAAAAATCCAGTAGATGAATATGTTCCACTTTATAAACATCAAGATGCTATAACAACTCAATTTACAATGACTACACTAGAAGAACTTGGTCTGCTAAAGATGGATTTCTTAGGACTTAGAACGCTTACAGTAATAAGAGATGCACTTAACTTAATAGAAAAGAATCATAATAGAAAAATAGATTTTTCAAAGATGGATTATGATGACCCCAAGGTATTTGAACTTTTATCTTCAGGAAATACATTAGGTGTATTCCAGTTAGAAAGTGCTGGTATGAGGGTATTCATGAAACAATTAAAGCCAGATAATTTTGAAGATATAGTAGCGGGAATATCTTTATATAGACCAGGTCCTATGGATTCCATACCAACTTACATTGAAAATAAAACTAATCCACAAAATGTAACATACTTACATGAAAAGCTAAAACCTATCATGGAAGTTACCTATGGATGTTTAGTTTATCAAGAACAAGTTATGCAAGTTGTTAGAGAATTAGGCGGATATACTTATGGACGTAGTGACTTAGTTAGAAGAGCTATGGGTAAGAAAAAAATGGACGTAATGGAAGAGGAAAGAAGATACTTCGTTTACGGAAAAGAAGATGAGAATGGAAATATAGAGATAGCTGGGTGTATAAGAAATGGTGTACCAGAAGATATAGCTAATCAGATATTTGATGATATGATAGACTTTGCAAAGTATGCATTTAATAAATCGCATGCTGCGGCATACGGTGTTTTATCGTATCAAACAGCATATTTAAAAGCATATTATCCAGTTGAATTTATGGCTGCTTTAATAACTAGTGTAATGGGAAATACAGATAAGGTTGTAGAATATATAAGAGAATGTAATGCATTAGGTATAGAAGTATTAAAGCCAGATATAAATAAAAGTTTTTCTAAATTCTCGGTTGAAGGAAATAATATAAGATTTGGACTAGCAGCAGTTAAAAATGTTGGTGTAAATATTATAGAAAATATAATTAATGAAAGAAATCTTAATGGTGAATTTGTAGATTTCTCAGATTTAGCTAAAAGATTAGATTCAAAAGATACTAATAAGAGAGTTATAGAAAGTTTAATTAAATGTGGTGCTTTTGATGAAATAAGTGAAAATAGAGCAAGTCTAATGGCTGGATATGAAAATGTCTTAGATAGTATATCTATGGATAGAAAGAAAAATGTACAAGGTCAAATATCATTATTTGATGTTTTTGGAGCTAGTGAAGAAAATAACTTACAAGAGACTAATACAATACCTAAATTACCTGAATATCAAGAAAGAGAAAAACTTAGTTTAGAAAAAGAGGTTTTAGGAATGTATGTAAGTGGACATCCACTATCAGAGTTCAAGGAAATTTTAACTAAGAATACATCGATAGATAATGGAAAATTAAATTCCTTAAAAGAAGATGAAGAATCATACTTAAGTTTAGATGAAAGAGATGTAATAATGGGCGGTATGATAGCAAATAAAACTATAAAAACTACGAAACGTAATGATATAATGGCATTTTTAGACTTAGAAGACTTGTATGGAAATATAGAAGTTATAGTATTCCCTCAAACCTTAAAAAAATATAACCAAATTCTAAATGAAGATAGTATAATCTTTATAAGAGGAGTATTAAATATAAAAGAAGGGGAAGAACCTAAGATTGTAGCAAGAGATATTGTAGATATAGATAATGTATATCAACTAAATAGAGGAATATATGATTCAAAAAAACATATTAATAATACAGAAAACCATAGAAAAAACTCGAAAAATGGTTTATATTTAAAAGTAGATTCATATAATAATTTAAATATGATGGAGAATATATCTAATATATTAAAGAGATATCCAGGAGAAGAAAATATATTTTTATATGCAGAGGATACTAAAAAATTATATAAATATAATGGATTTAGTGTAACTATTTCTGATAGATTAATTACTGAATTAAATAATATACTTCCAAAAGAAAATATAAAGATAAGATAGTTAATAAATATAAAAAAATTAGGATATTAAAATAAAAATTTTATTATATAATATTAATATAAAAAAATTGGAAAAATTATGTTATAATATCATAAAATGGACATTTTAGTAGACCTAATTTTTTTACTCATAATGGGATAAAAAAACATAATAGGGACTAAAAATGTCCCTAAGGGTGTTAATATAGAGAATATAGGAGGTAAAGCCATGAAAACTATAGGAATATTGACAAGTGGAGGAGATGCTCCAGGAATGAATGCAGCTATAAGAGCTGTTGTTAGGTCAGCAATATACTATGGATGTAAGGTTTATGGTATCAACAGAGGATATAAAGGATTAATAGAAGAAGATATACAAGAAATGAATCTATCTTCTGTTGGAGATATTATACATAGAGGTGGAACAATATTAAAATCTTCTAGATGTGAAGAATTCAAAACTGAAGAAGGAAGAGCAATAGGAGTAAAAGTTCTTAAAAAGTATGGTATTGATTGTCTAGTTGTTATAGGTGGAGATGGATCATTTAATGGTGCTCAGAAACTTAGTGATCTAGGATTTCCAGCTATAGGTATTCCAGGAACTATTGATAATGATTTAGCTTATACTGATTATACTATAGGATTTGATACAACTCAAAATACAATAATAGATGCTATAGGTAAAATAAGAGACACATCTTCTTCTCATGAAAGGGTTAACATAATAGAAGTAATGGGAAGACACTGTGGAGACTTAGCTTTATATGCAGGTCTTGCAGGGGGGGCAGAAACTGTAATAGTTCCAGAAGTAGACTTTAAAGTAGAAGATGTATGTAATAAATTAAAGACTACTCAAAAAAGAGGAAAAAGACACAGTATAATAGTTTTAGCTGAAGGTGTTGGAAATGCTCAAGACTTAGGAAAAGAAATAATAAAAGAGACAGGAGCAGACTTAAGGGTAACTGTACTTGGACATGTCCAAAGAGGTGGTAGCCCAACAGCATTTGATAGAATATTAGCAAGTAGAATGGGAGTAAGAGCAGTAGAGCTATTATTAGATGGTAAAGCTGCTAGAGTAGTAGGTATAAGAGACAATAAAATCATAGACATGGACATACATGAAGCTTTATCAATGACTAAAGAATTTGATAAGGATACTTATGAGATGGTAAAAATACTATCTATATAATTTAGGAGGAATAGATATATGTTAAAAAACACTAAGAGGACTAAAATAGTTTGTACATTAGGACCTGCATCAGAGAAGGAAGAAGTATTAACTGCATTAATTGAAAATGGATTAAATGTAACTAGAATGAATTTCTCTCATGGTTCACATGAAGAACATAAAGGAAGAATGGATTTAGTAAAGAAGGTTAGAGAAAAGTTAAATAAGCCAGTGGCTCTATTACTAGACACAAAAGGACCAGAAATAAGAACTGGGAATTTTGATCAACCAGAAGTACTATTAGAAGAAGGTCAAAAATTCACTATAACAATGAAAGATGTTATAGGAACAAAAGAAATATGTACAGTAAGTTATAAAGGACTTGCAAATGATGTAGTTGCTGGGGATACTATATTAATAGATGACGGATTAGTTGGTCTTAGAGTTGAAGAAGTAAATGGTGATGACATACTTTGTATAGTTGAAAACTCAGGAATAGTTAAAAACCACAAAGGTGTAAACGTACCAGGAGTAAAAATAAACTTACCAGCATTAACTGATAAGGATATAAGTGATATAGAATTTGGTATATCTCAAGGAATAGATTTTATAGCTGCATCTTTCGTTAGAAAAGTTTCTGACGTATTAGCTATAAGAGAAGTTTTAGAAAGAAACAATGCAACAGATATACAAATAATATCTAAGATAGAAAACCAAGAAGGTGTAGACAACTTAGATGATATAATAGCTGTATCTGATGGTATAATGGTTGCTAGAGGGGACCTTGGAGTTGAAATACCAACAGAAGAAATACCTGTAGTTCAAAAAATGATGATAGCAAAATGTAATAAAGCAGGAAAGCCAGTAATAACAGCTACTCAAATGTTAGATTCTATGATGAGAAATCCTAGACCAACAAGAGCAGAAGTTACAGACGTTGCAAATGCTATATACGATGGAACAGATGCAATAATGCTATCAGGAGAAACTGCTGCTGGTAAATATCCAGTAGAAGCAGTAAAAATTATGGCTACTATAGCAAAGAGAACTGAAGAAACTTTAAATTATGATAACTTATTAGAAAAGAATTCTAGAAATAACGAAACTGTTACAGATGCTATAAGTCATGCTACTTGTACAACAGCAGTTAATTTAAATGCTTCAGCTATAATAACTTCAACTTCATCAGGACATACTGCTAGAATGGTATCTAAGTGCAGACCTAAGTGTCCAATAATAGCTACTACAAATGATGAGAAGGTAATGAGAAGACTTGCTCTTACTTGGGGTGTTTATCCAGTTAAAGCTGAAGTAGCAGGAAATACAGATGAGGTTATAGAAAACTCTATAGAAACATCTAAAAATGCAGGATACATAAATAATGGTGAATTAGTAGTTATAACTGCTGGAGTTCCAGTTGGAATAAGCGGAACTACAAACCTAATAAAAGTTCATGTTATAAGTGAAGAAATAGTAAAAGGTATAGGTGTAGGATCTAAAACTGTAGAAGGTAAAGTTCGTATTATAAAAGGTAACGAAGATTGTGTAGAATTTAATGAAGGTGATATATTAGTTACAACTATGACTGATATAGAAATGAATCCTTATATAGAAAAGTGTGCAGCTATAATAACTGAAGAAGGTGGAATGACATCTCATGCAGCTATAGTAGGTATAAGCTTAAATAAACCAGTTATAGTATCTGCAACAAATATATTAGAATCTGTTAAAGATGGAGAAATAGTAACTGTAGATGCATCTAGAGGAGTAATATACAGAGGATCTACAAGAGTTTTATAAGAAATACAAACATAAATTAAAATTTTAGAAAATTTTAATTTATATTAAAAAATATTGAAAAACAATATAATATTGTGATACTATTCTTTTAAGAATATTAAGTTAGCCACTAAGTTTATCAAATAAACATAGTGGCTATTTTATAAGATATAATTTTCAGAAAATTCTATCTAGATTGAAAATTGAAGCAATAAATATGTTAAAAATAGTATACATATAAAATAAAGGGGGAATACAAAATGGATGAAAGTAGAGGGAATTGGGGATCGAAAGTAGGTCTTATACTAGCAATGGCAGGTAACGCTGTTGGCCTTGGGAACTTTTGGAGATTTCCATATGTAGCTGCTTCAAATGGTGGAGGAGCATTTATGATACCATATTTCTTTGCATTAATAGTGATAGGTATGCCGTTAATGATGGTTGAATGGAGTATAGGGAGATATGGAGGAAAATATGGACATGGAACTATGGGTCCAATAATGTATTTGCAAGCAAAACAGGCTATGACTCCTAAAAAAGCAATTATAGTAGGTTCTTTATCTGGTATGATAGCATTTGGTGTTACTATATTAGTTAACTCTTATTATAATCAACTTATAGGATGGTCATTGGGATATGGATTTAATTCTTTAACTGGTGGTTATATGGATTCAAGTATATCAACAGGAGAATTTTTTGCATCTTACATACAAAATCCATCAAATTTAATATTTTGGATAATATCATTATTAGTATTAGCTTTTGCAGTAATGAAGGGAATAGAGAAGTGAATAGAGTCTTGGGCAAAGATTATGATGCCTGTTTTATATGCATTTGGAATCATATTATGTATTAGATCATTAACTTTAGGAGCACCAGTAAATCCAGATTGGAGTTCATTAAAAGGGTTAAACTTTATATGGAATCCAGATTTTAGTCAATTATCTTGGGGATCAGCAATAGCAGCGTCTGGTCAAATATTCTTTACATTGTCTTTAGGTATGGGGATAATTCAAAATTATGCATCTTATCTTAAACCAGATGAAGATATAATAACTGCTTCAGTAGCAACAATATCATTAAATGAATTTGCAGAAGTTATATTAGGTGGTACAGCAGTTATACCTATAGCATATGCATTTTTAGGTGAAGAAGGTATAAAAGGAAGTATAGGTCTTGCTTATATGGCATTGCCTAACGTATTTAGAACTATGACAGGTGGAGGTATATTTGGAGCAGTTTGGTTCTTATTATTATTCTTTGCGGGTATAACATCTGCAATAGCGATGTATAACTATTTAGTTGCATTATTAGAAGAAGATGCAGGTATAAATAGAAAAAAAGGTGCTTGGATAGTATTCTTTGGATATATAATAGTAGGTCTTCCTGTTGCGTTAGAGCCAATACTAACAAAAACAGCAGAGTTAATATACTTTACAGAAGTTGATAATTGGATAGGTAACTATTTATTAATAGTATTAGGATTAATAGAAATAGTTATAATTGGGTGGTGTGTAAAAGATAGAGCACTTGAAGAAATGAATAAAGGTGGTTTATGGAAGGTTCCAAAGTGGTACTTTAGACTATTCCATCAATTCTTGACTCCTATAACAATAATAACATTTTTAATATTCTTTACATTAGATTATGCTAAAGCTGGAAACTTTAATTTGGTACCATCTTACGTTGCCAATATGCCAAGTCTAGTTATATGGGTTAATCTAGGTAGAATAGCCGTTATAGGTGTTTTAATAGTAGGATATATTCAATCATATAAGGCAATTAAAAATAAATATAAATATGAAATAGATGGTATTGTTGAATTTTCATAAAAGGGGGGCGATGTAATGACTAGTGCAGCATGGATGTTCTTGGGTTGTATATGGACTACTATATTTGTGACTATAGGTATTTCTATGAGAAAGATAGTTAAAAATCAATAGAATATAAATATACATTAATGAAGAGTTTTATATAATGTGAATATAAACTGATAAGGGGACAATAGGAATGAAAGGAAAATTAGCTGCAGCTAATATAACTCAGATAATAAATGAGTTAAAAAAAATAAGTAGTTTAAATAAAATAAAGAAAGATAAATATATAAGTAAGCTAGAAGAATTACATAAGTTATATATTAATATAGAAATCGATGAAAAATTTAAAATACAATATAATCGAATGAATGCAAAAGGGAAAGAAGTTATAAAAGAATTAAAATCGACTAAGGAAAAAAATAAAATAGAGTCAGTAATAGAAGTTTACACAAGATATTTAACAGCATCATTATGTGACTTTCAAGGAAAAACTATAAACCTTAGAAAGTATATAACTAGCTTTTTATTTTGTGCAATGCTATTTTTAGCTTTAACTCCTCAATTCTTTGGATTCTTTTTACCTATATTATTTTTTATACCGATATATATAGGATTAAAGGGAGTTAAACAAAGAACGATGACAGGGTTTTACATGACCATGAGTGTAATACCAGTTGCATTTATGACTGCTGTAACATGGATAAGATATGGTATAAATGTAAAGCAAGATTATGTAGCTTCATTAAAAATGATAGTTGATAGTGGAATATCTCAAAATTTAGCAGAAATTCTTATAGTGACAGGTCCAGTACTTGGGTGTGTGCTATTTATATTTGCATCAATACAATTATATCAAGGGATTAAAACTAAAGATTTATTTATATAAGGGCTTTAAAAGCTCTTATTTTTTTGGTAAAATAAAATATTGGATTTAAAAAAATAAATGTACGGAGGACTAACCTATGTTATCAAAAAATAAAGAGTATGTTGTAGATATAGTTGATATAGGTCAAGGTGGAGTAGGAATAGGAAAATATGAAGGTTTTACTGTTTTTGTAGAGGGCGGATTAATACAAGATAAAGTAAAAGTAAGAATAAACAAGTCTAAAAAGAACTATGCAGTAGGAGATATAGTTGAAATAATTGAAAAATCACCATTTAGAGTTGATAGAATCTGTAGTGATGATTTAAAAGACTGCGGTGGATGTCAAATACAAGAGTTAGATTACAATAAGCAACTTGAGTTAAAAACAAATGAGGTTAAGCAAGTTATATCTAGAATAGGAAAATTAGAAAATGTTGAAATACATGAAACGATAGGTATGCAAAGTCCTTGTAGATATAGAAATAAGGCTCAATTTCCAATACAAAATATAAATGGTTCAACTGCTATAGGTTTTTACAAAAAGAAGAGCCATGATGTTATACCTACTGATATGTGCGTAATACAACATGATATAAATGATAAAATAATAAAGATAATAAAAACTTATATTCAAGCTTATAATGTAAGTATTTATAATGAAACTACTCATACAGGAGTTTTAAGACACTTAGTGACAAAGGTTGGTTTTACAACTAATGAGGTAATGGTAGTTTTAGTTGCTAATGGAACTAATTTACCACATCTAAATGAGTTAGCTTCTGTATTAAAAGAAAATATACTAGGATTTAAGACTTTAGTTCTTAATGTTAATAAAGCTAAAACTAATGTAATATTAGGAAAAGAAAATAAAGTTATATATGGAAATGGAAAGATAAATGACTACATCGGAGATTTAGTATTTGAAATATCTCCATTATCATTCTTCCAAGTTAATCCTGTTCAAACTGAAGTTTTATATAATAAAGCATTAGAATATGCAGAGTTAAAGGAAAATGATACTGTATTTGATATATACTGTGGAATAGGATCAATATCTCTATTTTTAGCACAAAAAGCTACTAAGGTATATGGTATTGAAATAGTTGAAGATGCTATAAAAGACGCTAAAATTAATGCTAAATTAAACAACTTAAATAATGTGGAATTCTATGTTGGAAAAGCTGAAGAAGTCGTTCCTAAAATGTACAGTGAAGGAAAAACTGCAAATGTAGTTGTAGTAGACCCTCCTAGAAAAGGATGCGATGAAAAGGTATTAGATACGATAGTATCAATGAAACCAGATAGAGTAGTGTATGTTTCATGTAATCCATCTACTTTAGCTAGAGATTTAGCATACTTAGATGAAAGAGGGTATAAGTGTGTAGAAATACAACCTGTAGATATGTTCCCTCACACAATGCACGTTGAATGCTGTGCGAAGATAGTTAAGAAGTCTGATTTATAAAATCAGATAAACATATAGATGATTCCGAGAATCGGTAATAGATTCTCGGAGTACCATCTTCAGACACTTCAATTTTATCTATTAATCGATTTACTACATCGGGTGTTAAATCATTTATATTAGAAGCTATACTTTTAAAATAGCACATACCACTACTTAGGTTAGAATTTAAATTAGTACTCATAGTACTTTCAAGCAACAGTTTTTCACTTTTTAATTCATTTAGTTCTGAGTTAATACTTTCTACAAGATTATCGTAATCATCTTTACTGATACAATCATCGATGAATTTATTAAGAGCATTATTTTTCCTTGTAGTTAGCTTTGAAATTTTAGTTTCTATGCTATCTAATTTATTTTTACTAGATTTAGATTCTTTATTTAAATTTGAACTAATATTATCTAAAAATGATTTATTAGATATAGTGGTTAAGATAAAATCTATATCAGATAGAATTATATCTTTCAGATTTTGTTCACGTATTATATGAGAGCTACAAGCTTTAATACCATGCTTATTGAAGCTACCACAGATATATCCTTTTCTATTCTTTTTAAAATGCATACCATGACTACAATCTGCACATATAAGAATATTACTAAATATATGAGTACTTTGAGCAGGTCTTTTTCTTCTACGAGAAGATATTAGTTGTTGAACTGCATTAAACTCATCCTTAGAGATTATAGCTTCATGGGTATTTTCAATAATAATTAAATCTTCATTAGAAGCAGTATTTCTTTTAGTAGAAGTAACACTTTTAGTTGTAGTCCTTCCTTGAACTAAATTACCTATAAAATGAGGATTTTCTAGAATACATCTTACAGATGAGCCATTCCATTTAGATGAGGCACTTTTAATACAAGCAACTTGACTAGGAGTAGGTATATCATCATTGTAAAGATTTCTAGCTATAGCATCAAAACCTATACCACTTAGATATTCTCTAAATATTCTTCGTACAATACTAGGTGTGAAATCATCTTTTACAAATAATTTCCCATTCTCACAGTAATAAGCTTTAAGAATGAACTACATGAAAAGTATTATAAATATAGACTTGGTAAAATAAATGAAGATGATAAATATATTTGTTCTGCATACTATAGTAGTCGAACTTAAAAAAGTTCGTAAATAGATTCTTCAAGGCTCTTGTTAT